>NZ_JAYGHN010000052.1:0-26868 GCF_034931845.1 Calothrix sp. UHCC 0171 | reverse complement strand
CGTTACAAGGAAAGCTGCGAAATCAAGGGTCAAAATTGAACCAGATACGGAGATACAAAAACGTCAGGACAGCGTATCCTCTAAAATTAAAATAAGAAATATTAAAAAACGTAAATAATATTATCAATGCTGAATAATTCCCATACTAAATCGCGATCGCATTGCCAATCCCGCGTCATTGTCATTGGTGCCGGAATTGGTGGCTTAACGGCAGCAGCATTACTCGCCCATCGAGGTTACGAAGTCTTAATTCTCGACCAAGCCATAGTACCGGGTGGTTGTGCTTCCACCTTCCAGCGTCAGGGATTTACCTTTGATGTGGGTGCAACCCAGGTGGCTGGTTTAGAGCCTGGGGGTATTCACGATCGCATTTTTGCGGAATTAGGAATTGATTTACCAGCAGCAACACCATGTGACCCAGCTTGTGCGGTATTCTTACCAGGGGAAACTACCCCGATTAATGTTTGGCGCAATCCCGAAAAATGGCAGAAGGAGCGGCAATGTCAGTTTCCCGGTAGCGAACCATTTTGGGCTTTGCTGGCATCCTTGTTTAAAGCCAGTTGGGATTTTCAAGGACGTAACCCGGTATTACCACCGCGCAATCTTTGGGATTTGTGGCAATTAACCCAAGCAGTGCGATCGCAAACCCTAATTACGGTACCTTATATGCTGTTTACAGTGGGAGATGCATTGCGTGCCTACGGTTTGGAAAATGAGCATCGCTTGCGGACATTTTTGGATTTACAACTCAAACTATATTCACAGGTAAATGCAGAAGAGACGGCATTACTCTATGCTGCAACCGCTTTAGCAGTATCACAAGCACCCCAGGGATTATTTCACCTCCAAGGTAGTATGCAGGTTCTCAGCGACCATTTAGTCACAGCTTTGGAACGTGATGGTGGGAAGTTGTTAATGCGTCACACCGTCGAAAAAATTCACGTTAGCGATGGGAAAGCCACAGCAGTAACTATTAGGAATCAAAAAACAGGGGAAGTTTGCCAAGAAACAGCCGACCATATTATTGCTAATGTTACTGTACAAAACTTAGTTAAACTCTTAGGAGATAAAGCCCCACGGGGTTACAAACGGCGTGTTGCCAAACTACCTTCACCCTCCGGTGCATTTGTGCTGTATTTGGGCGTAGAAGCAAGTGCCGTGCCTGCCGATTGTCCACCCCACCTGCAATTTTTATATGATACTAATGGTGCGATCGGCGAAAATAATTCTTTATTTGTATCGGTGAGTCACCCCGGTGATGGACGCGCCCCGGAAGGTAAAGCAACAATTATTGCCTCATCATTCGTCGATGTGAAACCTTGGTGGCAAACGGAAGATTACAAAGCCTTAAAACAGAAATTTACCCAAGAAGCCATATCCCATTTAAATAAATACTTCTACTTGAAACCGGAAACCCTGATCCATGTAGAAGCCGCCACACCTCGAACTTTTCAACGTTACACAGGGCGAGAACAAGGTATAGTTGGGGGAATTGGTCAGCGCATCCCGACTTTTGGACCTTTTGGTTTTGCTAATCGTACACCCATTCCCCGTTTATGGTTAGTGGGAGACTCGACGCATCCCGGAGAAGGAACTGCTGGGGTAAGTTATTCAGCATTAACGGTGGTAATGCAAATTGAGGCACAAATGTCTAGAACTGGAAATAAATAATTGTGAATATTTGACTACATCAAAGTGTTAATCACCATGATTAGCACTATTTTTTGTTATTTTTGTTAAAACTGTAGAAGTGCGATAACCCTACATTTGCTTGAGTGCGATCGCTCATCTTAGCTAGATAAACATCTCCAATCCAAAATCCCATATGACGGTAAGTTACGAAACTTTTCAACGTCAAAAATATCCAAAATTTGGACACTACAATGCCGAATTGATGAATTGTGAATTTTGGAAATATATGGTGACAACAGGTTATTCAGCCTGGGAAGCACGCGAGGAGTTTGGGTGTACAAATAGGTTGCGCGAAGGACCAATTTGGAGTTTTCAGAGATATGGAATGTCGAGTAATTGCCTAGCTGATGGTCGGGTAATTTACATCGGTGGTGAACATGAAGATGGTCAAGACCCAGATTTTTGTATATATAATGATGTCATTGTCAAATGTACAGAGGGCGAAATAAATATTTACACATATCCCATCGATATTTTTCCACCTACAGATTTTCATTCAGCGACGCTAGTTGATAATAAGATATTTATTGTGGGTTGTTTGGGGCATCTACAGGATCGATGTCCCCATACCACTCGTGTATATTGTCTTGACTGCGATGATTTGACTATTGAAAAAATAGAGACAAAGGGGGAAAATCCTGGTTGGATATACAAGCATGATGCGGAATTTATCCCAGAGAAAAATTGTATTAAAATTGTCAAAGGTTATATTTTTCAATTAGCTGAAGGCGAAGAAATGTATACAGAAAATACTGATGTTTTCTGGTTAAATTTATCTAGCCAACAGTGGTTTCGTGGGGAAATACCATTTTAGTTAGCAATTCCAGATGGGAGTAAATTCAACTCAACTCATATGATAATTAGTCAGTAATTAGGGATTTTCAACTAATTAAATACCCAATTTGTGTAGGATGTATTCAGCGTCAGCCGGAATGCATTGTCACCTGGAGTAGTAGAATTAAGTAATTTATTTTGGGGATTCTCTGAGTAAGTAATCAGGAAAGAATAAGTATTATGTCAATGTCGAAAACTGAAGCAAAACAACTTTTAGAAAGGATAATATTTGAAACCGATCGCCCGCAAGAGTGGGTTCAAGATGTATGGGGTTTAAGCCCAACTTTAGGAGAAGATGCCGCAAAATTAGTTGATGTTTTTGAGATGTTAATCGAATGTTGTACCGATGAAAAATTAGAGAATTTAGTCCAAAGTCTCTATCAAGAACATGTAGATTTATAAGTAGTATTTGTGTAGCTATTTTCCTCTGCTTTCTTTAATGTAGAGGTATTGCAGATAGATTTGTAAAAACCAGTTACAGCTAAATTTTAGGAATCCCAATAGCAGACAAACCAGAAATAGCACGTAAATTTTGACAGCGCACTAACTCATTAAAACTTAAATGCGATCGCTCCTCAATTTTAGCTACAGTTTCAATGGAATTGAGTAAGTTTTCGGCTGCTGCGGTTTGCGAATAACCCCGACGTTGGGCAATATTCAACGCATCATTGTCAGCACTAATTTCCAACTCCTGGGAATTATTCATTCGCCAAATTCTGACTATTCCCATACCACTCAATGCTAACGCGGCGATCGTGCCAACTACATCACCTTGCCTGAATTCTACCAAACCAACCAATAAACCCGCTAAGATAATCCCCTGAGATATATCCGGTTTAAACCATTTCACCTCTACTAACCAGCTTACCGTCCGCAAAAACAATATATCTCGTTGTGGCTTCGTCAACTTACACCATAAATCAAAGTTAATATATATAAGTCGTTCTCGATTTCCAGGTAATGGAAACACAATATCTATTACTTTTGTTTGCTCTGGTTTATTGATTATTTTTACCATCATCCGAGCAGATGCGGGCATTAATTCTGATAAGCGACGAATTTCGGAATTTTGCTCCATGTTTTTAATTAATGTTCAGTCACAAATCTCAAATAAAATCTAAAATCTACCATAAAATCTGAAATCCCTACATGGAAGCCTTTGCACTCATCCCACCTGAATGGACAAATCAGGCTGTTCACGCTTACACATTTTGTTGTCCGAAATGTCATGCCCATAGTTTAGAAGCAACAAAAGTTTGGATCAACAGGCGTGCCCCTGTCACTACTGAAAATCATCGCCGTAAATGGCAGGAATTTTATCACTGTCACTGCGGTTGTGTGTGGTGGGCTTGGAGTAATGACAGACCTCCTACAGATTTAAAAAAGCCAGAGGCAACCGAAGAATTATAATCATTAAATTTAAAAGATTAAATTAAAAGGGCGAACAAATGTTCGCCCCTCAAGTATGCGTTATGTTAGCCCAAAAACGCTCTCAATATTTACGACATTAGAACGAGAATGTTGTTCGCAATGTACCAACATAAACGGTGTCGTTTTGGTCATTGTGTTCTGGGTTGAAGATAACCAACAAACCAGGTGTAACGGCAATATTGTCAGATACTTGCATCCGGTAGAGAGTTTCGAGGTGGTAGGAGGTGTCAGCATCGATTTGGCGAACACCACCAATTTTATATCTATTACCAGTAACTTTGGGAGGTTGACCAAAAGTAATACCAAGTAAGCTACCTTTTGCTCCCAAGTCTCTCAAACCAAGATTTGCTGCCCAGTAGAAAGCGGTTGCATCTTTACCTGCGATACCAGCACCACTTTGAGCTTCCATGTCAGCATAACCAACCCAGCCACCAACGGCTATTTTTTCAGAAGCACGAATATTCGCTTGTAAACCGTAGTGGTTGGCAGTTGTGGGCACGTTACCGAAAGGTCTGTTGACTAAGTCACTACCAGTTGAGTCAAATTGGTTGACACCACCACCAACAACACTACTATTTTGGTAAGTGCGTGCGTAGGTTAAACCAAGACCAATATTCTTACTGGGTTGGAAACCAAGTTGGGCGATCGCAGCAAAGTTCCCATCGGTCAAACCATTTTTGTCGGTGGGATCATTACCAACGTTTCTACCACCACCACCAGCTAGATAACCGATTGATGCGGAAATTGGACCATTTTTGGGAGCAAAGTTGATGGTTGCACCGCTACCACCACTACCTTGACGGTAAATGGGGCTGAAACGTGCATAACGACCAATGGAACCCCGTGAGTCACTTGCCAAGTCGGGGTTAAAGTTGGGCATGTTGTCGTAAAATTCACCCGAATTCGCATCAACTTTAACGCTCAGTGCATCGCTCAAGGGAAAACGATACCAGAGTTTATCAATCACGACATCGTTCCCGTTATCACCATCAAAGGATAAACGAGTCATGTTGGTTCCAGTGGTACCACTATTAGAAATAGTGTTTCTAGCTTGTAAGCGGATTTGCAACTGGTCTTTTCCACTAAAGCTGCTATTCAAACGCAAACGTACGCGATCTGAAAAAACTAAATTGCTATCTAAGTCTCTTTTCGCAAGAGAGCCATCAGCATTCCGAGGTGCTGTATTATTGATTAATTGACTGGAACGGACAGCTTGGGCATCACCAAAGGAATCAGAAAGGTTGAAAATTACTTCCCCAACTAACTTGGTTGTGGTGGAAAATTGATTTGCTTCCAGTTCCGCAGTTCTGGCTTCCAGGTTATCAACACGACCACGCAAAGTCGCCAATTCTGCTGAAAATTCTTCTTGCAAGCGTTGCAATGCAGCTAAGTCTTCTTTAGTCACCAAGTCAGCAGTTGCAGTTGCAATCAATTCGTTAACGCGATCCAAACAAGCATTTAAACCTGCGGCGAATTCATAACGAGTCAAAGCTCTATTACCGCGATAAGTACCATTGGGGTAGCCCGCAATACAACCGTAGCGCTCAACCAAGGACTGTAATGCTTGGAATGCCCAGTCTGTGGGTTGTACGTCTGAAAATTGGGATACAGATGTTACTTGACCAATATTTTCAGATTGCTGTCCTTGCGCCAGTTGGTTAACTGAAGTCACGCCGCCGTTAACTTCTCCAGCCAAAGCACTACCTGCTGCGCTCAAAGTTGCAGCAACGACAACAGGGCTGAATTTTAAAATGTTCCAGAGTAGTTTAGACATTATTTTGTATTCTCACTCACACCTACCTGTGTTTATTTTACATTACCTCTGGGAGATTTTTACTAACTTACGGAAATTTTTAATCTGAATATTATTTGTATCGAACATTTATTATATATTTGTAGTTTCAAGCTCTTGTCAGTTTTTTCAATTTATGCTTTGTGCGGCGATCGCTCCCAATACATAACGATTTCATGACTTATTTCCCTTTGGTTAATGAAAGGTTAACAATCACTATTTTTTTTCGATCAATAGTCAAGAAATACAGATATATTGTCTTTTGAATTTATTTTTGAACAAGTAATATTTTTAACACCAATCTTGTTCAGCATTTAGATGTAAAAAGAGCAGTAAGGAGATTCTTATCGCAGTTTTGCCAAAAAAGAGAAAACTGTATCAAAAAAATCCGACAACATCGGCTTTGGCAAATAACTCATGTAAATTATGCCAGTAATTCATCTAAATCAATCCAAGACTGTTATCCTTAGTATTGATATTGATTAGCTTCTGGGTTGAAGATAACCAGGCAAGAAAGAGCTACTGTTGCTCTGTCGCTGAGTAGTATTAGCTAGAGGCTTTCCCAGGGTTGCATTTGTGATATTTGGATTCTGACTTTTGGAAAGTATGATGATGCGACGTTTGTGACGAATCAGAGTTGCTTCTTCTTCAAATTCTTGCAACAAGCGTGTGACAGTCACACGAGTAGTATTCAAGACTTCAGCCATTTCCTGATGAGTCACGTTCAAGTCAATGAGTGTGCCCTGTTCAACATCACGACCGAATTTTTTACTCAACCAAACTAAAAACAGCCACAATCGTTCGGAAATAGTTTTGCGATGAACTATGCTCAGAAGTTCTTCCGATTGTTGAATGTGGCATATCAGTGCATTGACATTTTGATGCCACAAGTGAGAGGGAATAATGCTCACCTCAACACTTGTCAAGCATTCAATTTGGTAGGGTTTAACACAAGACAAGGGAGAACCAATCACATCTCCAGTTCCCCAATAACCCAAAGTGATAAAAGTACCATCTTCATCCCAAGTTAATGTCCGAACTGCCCCACGCTCAATTCTCCAAAGTAGCTCATTTTGCGCTGGGATGGCTTCACGACGGGCAAATAATTTTTGTGGCAAGGAGCTATTTGCAACTGGTTGAATAGGGGAAGTTGGATGTGTAACAGGATTTATGTTGCGATTGGTGGAATATATCATGTTTGAGGTCTAGTTAAAGTTAGACAGGTTAGCATTGCATCAAGTAACCTGAAAGGCTAATTACTTGGAGTTATTGAATCATGCGATACGCAAATAAGCACCGATTGAATAGTAATGAGTTTTTTTACTTGTAGTTGATAATCAGGCTTGAGAAACAGTCATCAAGCAGGTAAATTATGATCAAATAGCTGTGATTACTAAATAAAACTAAAAAATGTTAATATTTTTGTATCTTTGCTTGTGTTGCTTACCGAGAATTTTTACCTCATTCTGTTTGTTTTCATGGTTGATATCTGTCTTATTTAATACAGTTAGTTACTGAAGACTTAAGATGTCGTTTTTAATACAAAAGATTGCATAAAATAACTATCTATTGGTACTAGGAAATATTTTTTCCTAATAATTTTTAATAGGTATAAACCTGATTTTATACTGCAAGCGGTTAGGTATTAGCCTTTATTTATTAGCCTTTAAGTCTAATCGGAAGGCGCTATAGCGATTTAGGGAGTCTAGTTTCTAGCCGTTTTTGATATATTTACTATTAAAGATATTACTTATCCATAGTATCTAGAAAATGGCACTAATTTTTCGTTAGAGAGTAAATTAACCTCTAAGTTTCCAATTGAAATTAAAAAATAATTCAGCATTTTTCACTATCAATCGCAAACTCCAACATTAATTTACTATGAGTAAAGTGATAAGCACAAACCAATATATTTATATAGAAATGTATTTTATATATTTTACATATTTTACACAAATATATTCTAGGGTGGATACGGTAGGTTAAAACTTCCTACACAAATTCTGTAAAGAATAATTTATGTAACATATAATTTACAGAAATTATTGCTCACAGACAACCCTGTATTGAACCTTGCTCACTTTATCTTAGAGAAGAAGAATGTTGTGACTAATTTACTCATAACGAATCAAACTAGAGCCATAGGTGTTAAGGAAAACAATTTAAGATTGCCTTCGCTACTGTAATCTAGCAAGTTTAAGAACAGGTAAGCTTTTGATAAAATGTACTTTGCTTAACCAAATTTTAATTGATGGAGAGAGAATTCGTATAAAAAAAGCAACTCTTGATGTTGCCTCACAGTCTTTGATTTTGATCATTCGATATGGATATATTAGGTTTAGAATCAAGACTGAAGTTTTTGTTGGAATTGTTAACTTAATAATATTGTTAACTTAATCGCCTGTAACTAAGAGCGTTGCCCAGTCACAATATATGCTACTCGTTGTCCAATATTTGTAGCATGATCAGCCATTCTTTCCAAACAACGAATTGCTAGTCCCAACAGTAGAAAAGGTTCTAATAAACCGGGCACATCGCGTTGCTGTGCTAAGGCATTGTATACTCGTTCATAGGCATTATCCACGGCATCATCTAACTGTTTGATATTGCGTCCGTTGGCTTCATCTAAATCAGCTAAAGCAACCAAGCTTGTAGCTAGCATCGCTTGAGCATGGTGTGACATCATCGCAATTTCTGGCATCAGTGGATGTGGTGGATAGGAAAATAATTTCACCGCGATGTCACCCAAATCTTCTGCATAGTCACCAATACGTTCTAAGTCACGTACTAACTGCATAAAAGCACTTAAGCAGCGTAAATCACGTTCTGTTGGTGATTGGTGTGTCAAAATTAGGGTGCAATCAAGCTCGATTTGCTTATAGAAGCGATCGATTTTCCGATCAATTTTGGGAAGTTCTTTGGATGCTGTTAAATCACCCGCAAATAATGCTTGATGACTTAGGCGAAAGGATTTTTCTACTAACGCACCCATACGCAGTACATCTCGCTCTAAGCGGCGAATATCGCGTATTAGTTGGGATGATTCTGGATTGTGATTATAAAGAATTGCTTTCACTCTTCCAGTCTTAAAATAATGAAGATACTTTTAAATATAGTCTTGACTTCGATAGTTTGCCATTACTTCTGGTAATTCAATTTGCATCCAAGCTCCTTTAGTTTTGGGGTGATTCATTGCTTTAATTGAGCCACCATGTGCTAATACAATTTGTTGAACGATCGCCAATCCTAAACCAGTACCGACGACTGTTGTGTTGAGGCTATTTTCTTCCGCAGGTTTACGGGTTCTAGCTGTATCGCCGCGATAAAATCTCTCGAATACATGAGGTAAATCTGTTTCCGAAAATCCCACCCCCGAATCTATCACATTAATTTCTAACTTTGATTCACCAAAAGAGGTATATTTTGACATCTGTTCGCGGGAATTTTCAGGAATCTTACTGGCGCTGAGTTTGGCGGGAATAATTCTTACTTCTACCTGAATTTTGTTATGGGAATTACTGTACTTGATGCAATTGTCAAGCAAATTTACAAATACTTCATACATTCGCGAAGGGTCAGCTTGAATCCAGATATTTTCTGGCGCAGAGTAGGAAAAGTCGATTTGCTGTCGTTGTGCTAATGGTTCCAGGGTTTCCCAAGCGGAATAAATTAAAGATTTTATATCTACAGGTTGGCGTTGCAGTTGCAGTTTCGGGTTATTTTCCAGTTGGGTAAGGTCTAACCAACTTTGAACCAAATTAATCAGACGGTCAACTTCCAGCATCAAACGGTCAACCCAGCTTTTGAGGGGGGAATCTAAACGGTCTTGCAAGGTTTCCACTACTAGACGAATGGAAGTGAGTGGGGTTCGCAGTTCGTGAGCCAAATCAGAAAACGAGCGATCGCGCATTAAAATTGCATTTTGTAATGGCTGCCGATTCTCTAAAAATACGCCCACTTGTCCCTGTGATAAGGGCAAGCTGGTAGCTCGGAGAATTATCGGTTTTACGTCAATCACAGCCTGGGGACTTTCACAAGAGGGATGGAACTCCCATTCCTTAATTTGCTGTGCGGCGCGATCGCGAGTCAGTTCAATTAAACGATCAAGTTCGTATGAGCGTACCAATTCCAGCAGCAAGCGTACTTGTCCCGGTTGCCAGCGCTCCAAGTACAACATTACCCTTGCTTGTTCGTTACACCATAGTAGTTGATTTTCGTCATCTACCTGAAGATAGCCAATTGGAGCAAACTCCAATAAATCTTGATAAGTTCGTAATTGCTGCTGCAAAAACTGTCCTTGGTACTTAACCAGAGCAATTTCATCACGTAGACGCGGAATCAAAGGTAATGAGACACTTAGAGGCGATCGAGTAGTCAAAGGTTGCAACATCTGCGCCAAATAGCGGTTTAGCTGATATTGCTGCCATACCCAAAACCCGACACCAAAGATTAATCCCAAAGAAAAACCCAATACGAACATCAAACATCACTAGTTGTTAGCTGCTTTCTCAAATTAAACTAACAACTATCACCAGCGATAGCTAGTAAGTCAAGGCAAAAGGCAAAAGAAACAAAGCCAATATTCTTAACTTTTTAGCCATTTTATAGGCGTGGAGAGACTTTCCGCAGGTTATGGTAGCTTCATTTCCGCCAAGATGTACTAGTTAAAATTTACATAACATATATTTAAACTAAACTAAACCAAACTAAACTATCCAAAGCGATAGCCAAATCCCCGCACAGTCACAATATATTCTGGATGGCTGGGGTCTCTCTCCAATTTTTCCCGCAACCAGCGAATATGTACATCCACTGTTTTGCTATCGCCGACAAAATCAGCCCCCCAAACTTGGTCTAGTAACTGTTCTCGTGACCAAACTCGCCGCGTATAGCTCATAAATAACTCTAACAGGCGAAATTCTTTTGGCGACAAATTTACCTGCTCTCCCCGAACCAATACCCGACATTCCTGAGGGTACACAGTCACATCCTTGTACTGTAAAACCGGTGCTGGTAATAAAGCACTTAATCTCTGACGACGCAGTAACGCCCGACATCTAGCCACCAATTCTCGGACACTAAAAGGCTTAGTGAGATAATCATCAGCTCCAACTTCCAAACCCAAAACGCGATCGGTTTCGCTACCCTTGGCACTCAACATCAAAATCGGTACTGGATTGCCTTGATGACGCAATAAACGGCATATATCCAAACCATTGATTTGGGGGAGCATCAAATCCAAAATCACTAAATCGAAATTTGATTCCCCTGAGTTAGCTTCGCTATTTTTTAAATTCTCAACCGCAACACGCCCATCAACTGCTGCTACTACCTCGTAGCCTTCTCCTTCCAATGCCAAAACCAACATCTCCCTTATCAGATCTTCGTCTTCGACTACTAAAATGCGACTGATTTGACCGAACTCCGATGCCGGAGGATATTTTGTCAATTCATTGGTGGTATACATCGATCAAGATTGCAAAATAAGGGTGTTCAACTGTATCTATCTCAATTATCTCACATCTTGTACCAAGAAAAATTGATGGGTTTTAAGCACTCAGTATCAAAGCTGAAGTGTTCGCTTTAGCAATAAAAGTCAATAAAAATAATGTAGTTTTATCGCTCCAATTCTCACTTGGTCTCAGTATATACGGAGATATGCAAAATATATTCAGATTATCAACTCTCCGTGCAGTTAGATTAAATAATTTGCATTTAATTTAGGATTTAGCTATATACGTAGCCCGCAATATAAAGTATAAAAAAGCATCAGTAAACGTAATTGCGAACATAATTGAGCATTTGGAGTATTCCAGAATTTTCTTCTTGACAAGAGTAAATTTCCTCGGCTAAACTTATGGTACAAAAGTACCAAAAACAAAATAATAAAACATTAAAGCAAGGATAGTTTTCCTTGTTGAGAAGGTACTATTTTCAGCATTTTCACTGCATTTAAAACATATGCTTCAAGGCTAGCCTGATGTATGTACAGGTGCGTCTTGATGTACTTTTTTAGCAAATTGATTAGCTTAATTAAAAATCATTACGATTCAGGGAGTTATGTATATGGGCATAGTTGCGATTAAGGATGGCAAACAGCAATTAATGCAAGCATTTCAGCAGATATTAACCGAACGAAAGAATATTGAATCCAGAATTGCAACGAAACTTGAAGTTGCGGAAAAAGCAAAAAATAAGGAAATACTGGAAACCGCTTCAACTTACACTGTTGATAGCATCGTCAAAAGCTTGGCAGATTTACAGCTAGAATTTGGTAGCATTGTCAATTCGCTGTCTGAAAAATTAGCGAAAGAAAACTCAAAGTTAGATGAACTCAATCGAGCTATAGAAGTAGAAACCGTATACTTGCAAGAACTCCAAAAAATCAGAATAGTTGCTGATACTATTGATGTCTTAACGCAAGAACATCAAGAGAAATTAAAAAACCTGGAACAAGATACGGGCAGTAAAAGGGAAATATTAGAAAAAGAAATTTTACAAACTCGTAAAGATTGGCAAAAAGAACAAATACGATTTGACGAAGCCTTACAAGCAGATAATGAGTTGCAAATGAAGCAACGCCAGCAAGAAAACGAAGAGTATGCATATCAGTTAGAAAATACTCGTAAGATTAATTCTGATGCTTACGAAGCGAAAAAGCGAAATTTAGAACGTGATTTACAAGAAAATGCCCAAGAAAAAGAGAAAAATTGGGCAGAACGCGAGAAGGTTTTAAAAGCTAACCAGCCGCTATTTGCAGAATATCAAAAGAAAGTTGCTGCTTTCCCGGCGGAGTTAGAAGAAGTGGTGAAGAAAGCACGTGAGGAAGCAATTAAAGAAACAACTCAAAAGGCAAAAATAGAAGCTGATTTATTTGATAAAGAGTGGGAAGCAAACAAACAAAGCTACGAATTAAAAATTAAATCATTGGAAGAAACTATTCAAAAGCAAACTGAACAAATCGAAAGTATTACAGTTCAGCTACAAGCAACTTTGAAACAAGCACAAGATTTAGCAATGCGTGCATTTGATGGTTCCAGTAAATAGTTAATTATTAACTGTTTGCTCATTCCTTTTTATTGATTAACTATTTATCCTTTGCCCTTTCTATTTCTCTCAGGAGTGAGATTATGCCGACAAAGAAACCAACTGACAAAAACACTAAAGTTGAAATTCTGCAAGCTTATGAAGAATTAGCGAAGGAAAAAGCTGCACTAAAATCACAATTAGACCAAACTATCAAGCAAAATAAAGCAGATTCAAACCTGACTTCTAACTCTAATTCCACAACTACAGAAAAAAATGTAACTGAGATAACAACTATGAATTCTTCAGTAAGTATTCAACAAAAGATGAACTATACCATCGATAGTTTAGTGAAAATTCAGTTAGGTTTTGGTAGTGCTGCTAATGAATTGTCGGAGTTGTTAACAACTAGAGCCTCTAAATTAGCAGAAATTAAACAATCTGTGGAAGAGACAACTCAACAATTACAAGAATTACATAATCTTGAAATTCAAGAAGATACTCTCGATAGTCTTATCCAAACTTATGAGGATAATTCTAAAACTTATCAAGAAGAGTATAATCAAATTTTAGAAACTCTCTCACAGCAAATTCAAGAAGAACGTGATTCTTGGCGTAAAGAACAAGAAGAACATAAATTATTTATCAAAGAACGTAATGAAAATCTCTCCAAAACTCGTCAGCGTGAAAATGTTGATTACTTATATGATTTAGAGCTTCAGCGTCAACTCAGTCTAGATGAGTATGAGCAACAGCAAAAGGGTTTATACAAACAATTAAATGACTTGCAATTGGAAACAGAGAAAAATTGGTCTGAACGAGAAAAAGCTATTTCTGAACGTGAACAACAATTTGAAGAATATAAAGCAAAAGTAGAAGCTTTTCCGAAAGAAAAAGAAGCTGCTCTGAAAAAAGCGACTGAAGAAGGTAAAGGAATTGCATATTACCAAGCAAAAGTCAAATCAGATTTACTTGCTAAAGAAGTTGATGGACAAAAAAGATTTTATGAACAGCGATCGCAATCTTTAGAACAAACTATATCTAACCAAGAAACGCGAATTATGAATCTTTCTAATCAACTGGAATCTGCATTAAAACAGGTGCAAGATTTAGCGGTTAAGGCGATTGAAGGCTCGGCAAATGTTAACTCATATCAAGCAATTAAAGAAATTGCTTTAGAACAAGCTAAAAGTACCATGAAAAATAAATAAATTTCTACCTGAAAATTTTAGATATCCCCGATTAACTAACATTTGGGGATATTTAATTTCAATAATTATTGAAGACGATATTTTGCCATCATTTTCATGTTTCCTGGCGTGGCAACTGTTAAACCACGACGTACTGGTTTAAGCGGACGTTTATTCACAAGTGAAACTTGATATTTAGATAAAACTGTTGCTAAGACAATTTTCATTTCATACATTGCAAAAGCTAATCCAATACAACGGCGATCGCCACCACCAAATGGTAAATATTCATAGGCAGAAAATTGTCTTTCTAAAAATCTTTCTGGTTTAAATTTATCAGCTTCTGGATATACTTCTTCGCGATGATGGGCAATATAAATTCCAGGTATAATAACTGTTCCTACAGGTAAATTATAACCAAGAATTTCAATCGGCTTTTTCACAAATCTTGGAAAGCTTGACATCACAATTGGGTAAATTCGTAGGGTTTCTTGACAGACTGCTGTGAGGTAAGGTAGTTTGGCAATATTACTAAGTTGTAAATTATCATCAACAGAATCAAGCTCAGTTAACAAATTTTGACGGACTTCAGGTAAATAGTCAATCCAGTAAAAAGCCCATGTCAAAGCTGATGCTGTAGTTTCATGACCCGCTAACAGCAATGTGATTAATTCATCGCGTAATTCAACATCAGACATTCCCTGCCCATCATCGTAACGTGCAGTCATCATTAAACTCAAAATATCTTGGCGATTTTGATAATCTTCAGCTTTTCTTTCAGCAATCAAAGCATAAATTAATTCATCAATTTGCTGAATTTGTCGTATGACCCAACCCCACGGACTCCAGGCTCCCAAATCTTTTTGCAGAAAGCGAAAAAATAAGGAAGTAGACATGAGTGGATAACTAATAAAATCTAATAGAGAACTCAGCAAATTTCGGAGATTTTCTAAGTTTTCTCCGGCATCTAAACCAAAAACAACTCGCAAAATCACCCGCAAAGAAACTTCCTGCATTGATGAACGAATATTAAAAGGTTTACCAATTTCCCACTCGTCCATGACTTGCTGAGTAATTTCGCGAATTTTATCCCCATAAGCCCGCATTCGATCGCCATGAAATGGAGGAGTCAATAACTGACGCTGTTGCGAATGGCGATCGCCATCCAAAACAATTAGGGAATTTGCCCCCACAAGGAACCCTAAACCCCGATTTGCTCTCCCGGCATCAAAATGACTCGGATCGGCGGTGTATATCTGTTGCAAGGCTTGAGGGCTACAAAAATAAACGATATGATTACCGCTTTTATTGAACAAAGTAAAGGTATCACCATAATTCTTCGCATTGTCTTCCATGTACTGAATTGGCTGGAAAATCAACTTTAACAATCGCTGCAATGATGATTTTCGAGAACCTTCTGGTAAGCTAACCATAGTCGTCATCTGCTTCTACCTGCCTGATTCACATCTACATCTATTTTGACGAAATAAATCGCTGATGATGGTTTCCTTTTGCTGCCAGTGATAATGGGCGATAATTACCGAGGAATAACTGTAATCACAGCGACTGTAACGACGCAAAGACAAGGGAATGCAAAGATGAAATTTAAATACCGATTGACTGAATCATGTAGCGAAATAGTAGTTAAATAATTTAATTTTTTGTTTAATAAGGTAAAGGGGTAACGATGACTTTCAAGCGATTGGTAGTAATCTTATTAACGGCTGTAGCTGTCTTATTAGCAGCCTCAGCCTTAATTCGCAGTTGGCAAGAACCTCAGTTTAAAAGTCGCTTGCAACTCTATCAAACCGATATGATATTACAAGCCTCGACCTGGGAACCAGAAACGACTTCAGATCAGAATTATCAAGGTGCAAGGGATGCAATTTTAGGGGCAAAACCAATAGAAAATGCCACTACAGAATATGAAGCCGCCCAAAAGTCAGCAAAAGCAGCTTTAGAAAAAACCAAAACTCGCCTCACCAAACTTCAACAACAGCCTGTTAATACTCAACTTGCTACCCAAGAGAGTACATTATTGTCAACCAACAGTGCTGCCCAAAACCAAAAACAACTTTTATTAAAATCTCTCCAAGAACAACAAAAAAACTTAGCAGAAGTCGATTTACGTTTGGGAATTCTCCAAGCAAAACAGGAAAAAATAGACTTAGCAATCAAAACTTGGGATGAAGTCACCCAACAAAACCTAGTTAATCCCGATTTACAGCAAACAGCCCGCGTTTTAACGGGAATTTGGGCAAGCCCCGCCCGTCTCTTACCAAATGCCCTGGAACTTACCACAGCTAATCTCAACGGTTGGTATCGATATACAGCTCTATCTCAACTTTATCGACTTCAACAACGAGATGATGCACTCACAGCACTTAATTCTTCACAGCAAGATGTAGCCGAACAAGCCGCCATCAAACTGGCGGTTGTTGGAGTTCTCCCCAATTTAACTGTACTAGTTGGCTTCGGATTATTGATTTTTGCGATCGCTCAACGCTTACTCAAAGGCAAACAATCCATATTAGGGCAAAATAGCCAGCTAAAATGGTCAACGCCTTGGGATGTGGAAACAATTTTACTGGTTTTTGTTGGTGGTTTCTTCTTGATGGCGCAGTTGGTAGTGCCCTTGCTCATCGGATTGCTTCCTCTTCCTGCCGCTAATGGCAATATTCGCATTCAAGCTTTATATATTTTACTCAGTTACGTTCTCATGGCGATCGCCGCCATCTCTGTTCTCTACATCTCAGTCAAGCCATTTTTCCCCCTGCCTGAAGACTGGTTTCGCTTCCGTCTCGGTGGTAAATGGATTCTCTGGGGTTTGGGTGGTTACTGCGTCGCCTTGCCCATCGTCCTGCTGGTGTCGTTAATAAATCAACAAATTTGGCAAGGACAAGGAGGAAGTAACCCCCTACTCGAACTTGCACTTGCAGGACAAGACTCTGTAACACTAAGTATATTTTTTACCACAGCCGCTATTGCCGCTCCTTTATTTGAAGAATTCCTGTTTCGCGGCTTCCTACTCCCTTCCTGCACCCGCTACATGCCCGTTTGGGGTGCGATTATCCTTAGCGCTTTCATTTTTGCGATCGCGCATCTGAGCTTGTCAGAAATTTTACCCCTATTTTCCCTAGGAATTGTGCTGGGGGTAGTCTATACCAGAAGCCGTAATCTTCTTGCTCCAATGCTACTTCACAGCATTTGGAATGGTGGTACTCTCCTCAGTTTATTCGTCCTTGGTAGCAGTAATAATTAGTGAGTGTGTTCACCCCCTTGACAAACCACTAAACATTTGCATTAATATATTGCAATCAAAAATAAATCAACAGTAAATTTATGCATCTCAGCGAGGATAATTGTTAATTAAGTTACGCAACAAACTCAGGGAAATGTTAAATAGATCACAAAACACTGAGCAAAACAATAGTTAACTATATAGTTGGCTAATTTGTGAACAAGTTTTGTCAGTATTGTGTCAGAGTTATTACTTAGCTTCGATTTGGTTACAGTTCCGAGCGAATTAATTTCCTAATCCTCGTAATGATTTTTATACTGTTTATTCAGCTCGGTTAATTTCGATGCGAGTCAATTCTTACATTTTGTTGGGAACGAACTCCGGCTAGAAAGTGTCTATGCTAGTATTCAGGTAATAACAACGAGATAAAAAAGTCCGGGATTTCAGCCGATCGCTTGTAGAAAGTAATATGGCGTAGCGGATTTAATGATATTGCTTTGAATTGTCCGAGCAAAAGTATTTTTGTTCTCAATTAAGCAAGGCTGCTGTGCTTATATTTTTCTTCATTTTTACCTACAGTTACATACAAAACGGTGATAATCGCAGGCTTCGTCTGACGATTAAGTTCCCTATATGTTAAGAACGCTTCTTTCCTAATCTGGAAGCGCTAATATCTGGCTATATGTTCTGTTAAATGCTTCTAATCTGATGAAGGAAAGTTGCATTAATACAGTTAATTCTAACGAGCCATAAAATGTTAGTTCATCATAGTTAATTGTCAATAATTATTGTCCATGCTTGTTATTTATTTATACGGGCTTGTTAGTAATTGATGGGTAATTGTACCCTCACAATTATTAAATTTTACTTATGAAGTATAAATAAAGAACTTAAATAACTATTGAATATTAATTGTTATTTGTGATTAATTAGTTACTAGCGATCGCTGATTACTTAAGAGCTATTAACGGATTAAATATTCACAATGATTGACTAACTATCTAATCGTTAGTAATTAGCCATATATTTTCATTTTTGTACTGAATCAACCAAGTGGTTGTATTTACTCAGTACATCAGTTACGCACTCAGGAAAATAAATATATCTCTTCTACTGACAATAAAAATCTCAATTTTATACATTCTTACCAAGGAGTTTTTAGTCAATGGCAAACCTCACCCCTAGCCACGCTACCAAGCAAATTTTGTCTGGATATTGTGGTATTATTTTTGGTGGATTTGGTGTCCATAAATTTGTTTTGGGATACTCTGCGGAAGGCTCAATCATGCTGGCTATTTCCTTAGTGGGAATTGTGTTTGCCTATGGAGTGCCATTTTTAATTATGCAGCTTGTCGGTCTGATGGAAGGCATGATTTATCTGAACAAAAATCATGAAGAATTTGTAGACACATACTTTGTGAATAAACAAGGTTGGTTCTAGAACTAGATATCGCGTAATTATTACTGCTGAATACAATTTTTAGAGCATATAAACAATTAAATATATTTTCCATAAAGATACAATATTTTTATTGTGTCT
This sequence comes from Calothrix sp. UHCC 0171, assembly GCF_034931845.1. NCBI lineage: Bacteria > Bacillati > Cyanobacteriota > Cyanophyceae > Nostocales > Calotrichaceae > Calothrix > Calothrix sp. UHCC 0171. The sequence continues at coordinate 8,122 of NZ_JAYGHN010000052.1, read as the reverse complement.
TAAATACCACACTCACCCTACTTTTTGTTATATCAAAAGTGGGGTTGAATTCTTAGACATGATGAATCTAGATAATGAATATACAATATGCAGAAACTTAGAACTAAAAGAATACTACTACTCCCATTTCTAATTCTCGGTTGCGGATATTTTTATGCAGTCTCAAGTTTAGGTGTAGATGACTTTTGGAAAAGTCAGATTGCATTGATCCCCGTTCAACTTGGTGCAGTCATATATTTTACTTATCTGCATTGGGGTAGTCGTCAGTCTAAATAATGACGATAAAAATGATCACTAAATTAGCCGGACTGGAGAGGAAATAGTAAATCCCCAAAAATTAACGAAAAGTTAATTAGTTTGACGATACGTCAACTTGGTCAATTTGTCAGATTTAGCCTACGCTCAAAGAAGAGGCGCTATTTGTGCTGAAGTTTCGTAGCAAATCCCACAATTCCCCATGCAACTTGTCCCAAAAGCCGAAGCAAATTCTGAAAACACCACAGTAAACAAGCCAGTAATCGAAAAAATCACCCTTGATGTTGGAGGGATGAAATGCGCTGGTTGCGTGCGTTCCGTCGAACGTCAACTCAATCAATATCCGGGGATCATCAATGTCTGCGTCAATTTGGCAACTGAGGTGGCTGTAGTTGAATCGGAAATTGGTGTAGTCGTTCCTGAAGCCTTAGCAGAGCATTTAACCGCCGGCGGATTTCCCAGTCAACCGCGTTTACCCCAGGGGAGAACTGGAACTGCGGCAAAAAATATAGAACAAAATATAGAAGCAAAAAGCGATCGCTTTTCTCGTCCAGGAATGCAATCGGTGTTCAGCCAGTTGACAGTTGCGGGTTTATTACTACTACTTTCAACTTTAGGGCATTTCAGTAATATCCTAGATGCCATCGTCCCAGGATTAAATAACATCTGGTTTCATTGTGGACTCGCTACAATCGCATTATTAATCCCTGGTCGTTCAATTTTAGTTGATGGCTGGTTGGGAGTGCGACGCAATGCACCGAATATGAATACCCTTGTCGGTTTAGGTACAGTTACAGCTTATACCGCCAGTTTAATCGCATTACTATTGCCTCAACTGGGCTGGGAATGTTTTTTTGACGAACCAGTCATGATGTTGGGATTTATTTTATTAGGAAAAACTTTAGAACAACAAGCACGAGGTCGTGCCGCATCGGCTTTTAAAAATTTACTGGCATTGCAACCCCAAGTAGCACGGTTGATTGGGAAAGCAAAGCAGCCAGGGGAATTAGAACAATCGACTTTGCCCAATCCTCTCAATGCTGACATTGTTGAGATTCCCGCCGAACAAGTGCGGGTGGGAGAATGGTTACAGGTGTTGCCAGGGGACAAAATACCCGTCGATGGGGAAGTCGTGTATGGACAAACCACGGTGGATGAGTCGATGCTAACGGGTGAAGTCGTACCCGTGATGAAACAATTGGGAGATAACGTCACCGCCGGGACAATTAATCAATCTGGGGCGATCGCAATTTGTGCTACCCGTATAGGTAGTGAAACAACCCTCGCTCAAATTATTACTCTTGTTGAAGCTGCACAAACCCGCAAAGCCCCTGTGCAAAAGTTAGCTGATACTGTCGCCGGATATTTTACCTATTTTGTCATCAGTGCCTCTTTGTTAACGTTTTTATTTTGGTACTGCTTTGGTACTCACATTTGGGCTGATGTGGTGTCAAATATTACCATGACTGCCACAGTCCCCATGGCACATCATTTAGCGCACAGCACTCAGTCCTCCCCACTTCCCCCCTCCCCAATTCTCTTAAGTCTCAAATTAGCGATCGCAGTGATGGTGGTTGCTTGCCCTTGCGCTTTAGGACTTGCTACGCCAACGGCGATTCTTGTGGGTACAGCAATGGGTGCTGAACGCGGTTTACTAATTAAGGGTGGCGATGTTTTAGAAATTATCCATCAGCTTGACACGATAGTTTTTGATAAAACTGGGACTCTTACCACAGGTAAACCAATTGTGACAGATTGTATTGTTTTGGCAGCAGAGGAAGTTGACAGCCAAGGGAGAAATTTATCTACATCAGACATCTCCAAATCTAAATCGCCCGAATCTCTGCTACAAATTGCCGCAGCAGTTGAAAGCGGTACATGTCATCCTCTAGCAACAGCAATTCAAAATGCGGCGACAGCACAATCATTAAATACCCTGCCAGAAGCAGTTAATTTTCATACCGAACCAGGTTTAGGTGTGTCGGCATTAGTTGACGGCAGCAATGTTTTATTGGGTAATTCTGATTGGTTAAGTTGGCATGGGGTTGTTATTTCCGACACAGCGAAGACTACAGCCCAGGAGCTGGCAAATCAAGGAAAAACATTGGTTTATATCGCCATTCATGATCAAGTCGCCGGGATAATTGCTGTTAGTGATACCTTAAGACCCGAAGCCAAAACAACAGTGGAAAACTTGCGGCAAATGGGTTTGCGGGTAATGATTTTAAGTGGCGATGGCATTGAAGCTGCGAACGCGATTGCCAAACAACTTGATTTAGATAGTCACGATGTGATTGCTGGTGTCCCCCCAACTAAGAAAGCTGCGGCGATACAAATTTTGCAAGAAGATAAAAAGGGCAAAGGGAAAAATTCTCAATCAATTGTGGCAATGGTGGGGGATGGAATCAATGATGCACCAGCACTATCACAAGCCGATTTGGGAATCGCCATGCGTTCGGGAACAGATGTCGCCATGGAAACGGCTGGAATCATACTGATGCGCGATCGCTTAACTGATGTAGTAGAATCGATTCGGTTGAGCCGTGCGACATTCAACAAAATCCGCCAAAATTTATTTTGGGCATTCGCCTATAATACGGTTGGCATTCCTCTCGCTGCGGGTGTTCTCCTGCCCAGTTTCGGTTTAGTTCTCAACCCTGCTGGCGCTGCGGCATTAATGGCATTTAGTTCGGTTAGTGTTGTCACCAATTCTCTTTTGCTACGACGAGTAGCAGCTTGCAGCCCCGACTCTCAATGAGTTTAAGTCATTTAATTGCCATTTAACTCCCAGCAATACCTAGTTTGGACAATTTCAGGGTATTCTAATCTTTAGATCACACTGTGTCGCGAGGTAAGCTTAATTAGCGTTCCATTCGTGTATGCTTACTACATACTCATGTTTGCTCAAACCTAGCAAATAATTGTGTATTAGTGATAAGGTAGCGTTATCATGCTCAACTGACATCACTCTTCAAATAGCGAAAACCAAGCTAGGTGTCGTCAGTTTTAGCAGCTAATTTACACCTGCGGGCAAGAATTAGCCGACTACCTTGATTGAAACAGGGATTTTTAATGGGCAGTTGCTAACAATTTTATTAACAAAAGAACAGCGATCGCACAACTCATGCCATTAATTTATTCATGCCATCAAAACAACAGTCAGTGCAAAGTTAAAATCATCAGACTTTAATTTGCATCAAGACTGTGAGGTTTGTCGTATTAGTTGGTGCTTTTTTGTGTCCTGACAAAGCGGATGCGGGCTAAAGCAAACTCAAAATTTTGCTCATCAGGAGGACTTTGCTAAAAAGATTCTTCTTGACGAGAATTATCAGTAAGGCTGAGTTTAGCATTGCATTGCGGAATGCTAATTCGTATTAATTACATACCCTAAAACCAAGAACTATTAAGGATGGCAGTGAACAATACTCAAAAAATATTAATTAATTCAATTCCAACTGATTTTAGCAACGATTTGCCAATGGCAGCAGAAATTAGTGAAAGTCATCTATTGATCGTAGAAGACGATCGCGGACGTAAAGAAATTAACCTCGATCGTCCAGTATATTCGATTGGTCGCGATCGCGAGTGCGATATTCGTCTAAATTCGCAGTTTGTCTCGCGTCGTCATGCCACACTTGTCAGGCTTCCCCGCGATGAAAGTAATCATACCTATTATTATCGCATTGTCGATGGAGATGCCAAAGGTAAGCCTAGCGCCAATGGTTTAATGATTAATGGACGCAAACTACCAGCACAAGACCTCAAAAACGAAGATGAAATAGTCTTTGGACCTCAAGTACGTGCAATCTACTATCTGCTGAAGGATTCCATGCGAACTGGGCAAACTGATTCCACTGAATACGATATTACATTAATCAACCCAGGAATGACTGAAGAAACGGAAGAATAGAAATTTGTAATATTTTGCTGCTATTTATACAGCTTGTGCAAGTAAATGAGATCAAGAACAGAGATTTCCTAATAGATTACTTGGCGGAGGATTTACTCTTTCCGTCTTATTACTGAATGGGGATAAATAAATTCTCACATTAGATTCAGTGATAGAGCTTGACACTCTGCCCTCTGAAGAGAGGCAGATTCTTTAAGACTTGCTTAAAAGGGATAGTCAAATATCCCCCTAGACGCTCAAAACAACTACCTTTAAAGATGCTGCAATTGCGCTTACTTTTTAAATTTCGTTGCGTTCCGAGTCCATCACCATGCCAGTTTGGTACGCTCAACATCCTGCCATTGCTTGTTTACCCAGGGCTGAACTTGTTCAGGAACGAGGTAAATCAGGGATTTCACCTTACTAGGGTGTTTCATCACGTAGATGGTTATTCCTACTTGCTACAAGTAGTTTAGCATTTTTGAATGCAGATAAATCTGCACGAGTCGTTTTTCCTCCCTGGGCTGAAGCCGCAGGGCTTCCAAACTCCCAGGTATTTTACGTGATAACTTCGGTGAAACATATCCAAATTCTGAAACCCCTGTCAAGTCAGGATTTTTCAATTGCGTAGCTTAATCTTGCTAGTCTACGAAAACGCCTTGCGGCGTACACTCACAGAGAAGCCACTACGCGAATTGCGAATTGCGAATTGCGAATTGCGAATTGCGAATCGATATAACGCCAGCCCTGAAACTCAACTTTTCCGCTATCGAGATTTTTGTATTATACTTGTAATACAAGAAAAATCCCAAATCTCCCCTGCCAAGCATCTACAATATGTAGGCAGAAAAAAATGCGTATGTGAAATAGGAGTATTTTCAGTGGAGTTCCGATACAACCCAGCAGAAATTGAGGAAAAATGGCAAAAAACATGGACTGAACTTGGCTTAGATAAAACCCCTCATGACTTAAACAAGCCAAAATTCTATGCCTTATCCATGTTTCCCTATCCATCGGGGAGTTTGCACATGGGTCACGTCCGTAACTATACCATTACAGATGCGATCGCTCGCCTCAAGCGGATGCAAGGGTATCGGGTGCTACATCCAATGGGTTGGGATGCCTTTGGATTACCTGCGGAAAATGCTGCGATCGATAGGGGTGTGCCTCCATCAAAGTGGACGTATCAAAATATCGAGCAGATGCGATCGCAATTGCAGCGTCTTGGTTACTCGATTGATTGGGATACGGAAGTTGCCACTTGTTCCCCCGATTATTATAGGTGGACGCAGTGGATTTTCTTGCAATTTTTTGCCGCAGGTTTAGCTTATCAAAAGGAAGCTGCGGTAAACTGGGACCCTGTAGACCAAACGGTTGTCGCCAACGAACAGGTTGATAGTGAAGGACGTTCTTGGCGCAGTGGTGCGATCGTTGAGCGGAAGTTATTGCGGCAGTGGTTTTTGAAGATTACCGACTATGCTGAAGAATTATTAAACGACCTTGACAAATTGCCGGGATGGCCAGAAAGAGTCAAGTTAATGCAAGCTAACTGGATTGGCAAATCAACGGGTGCGTATTTGGAATTTCCCATTGTCGGTACGAAAAATGGGATGGATGAGAAAATTGCCGTTTATACGACACGTCCCGATACAGTTTATGGCGTTAGCTACGTGGTATTGGCTCCCGAACATCCATTGACAGCCCAGGTGACAACAGCCGCACAAAAAGCCCCAGTGGAAGCATTTGTGAAAGAAGTGGCAAGTCAAAGCGAATTGGAGCGAACTGCGGAGGATAAACCCAAGCGGGGTATTCCCACAGGAGCCAAGGCAATTAATCCATTTACAGGGGAAGAAATACCCATTTGGATTGCTGACTATGTCCTGTATGAATATGGTACAGGTGCAGTGATGGGTGTACCTGCCCATGATGCCCGTGATTTTAAATTCGCCAAAGATCAGAATTTGCCAATTAAGGTTGTCATTGTTGAAGAGGGGCAAGCAGAAGAGGAATTAAAAGCCGCGTATACCGAAGCTGGCGTATTAGTAAATTCCCAGCAATTTGATGGTATGGCTTCAGGTGAAGCGAAGAAAGCCATTGTTGAATATGCCGAACAAAAAGGATTTGGGAAATCTCGTATTCAATACCGTTTGCGCGACTGGTTAATCTCCCGACAAAGATATTGGGGTGCGCCAATTCCCATTATTCACTGTCCCGAATGTGGTGCGGTTCCCGTTCCCGATGCAGATTTACCCGTCCAATTACCTGATAATGTCGAATTAACGGGACGCGGAGGTTCACCATTAGCAAACTTGGAAAGTTGGGTAAATGTACCTTGTCCAAGTTGCGGGACACCAGCAAAGCGGGAAACCGACACAATGGACACCTTTATCGATTCGTCCTGGTATTACTTGCGTTTTACCGACGCAAAAAACGAAAACCAAATTTTCGATAAGTCCAAAGTCAATGACTTTATGCCCGTAGACCAATATGTTGGTGGGATTGAACATGCTATTTTACATCTGTTGTATTCGCGCTTCTTTACCAAAGTCTTGCGAGACAGGGGTTTATTGAATTTCGATGAACCATTCCAACGCTTATTAACCCAGGGAATGGTACAGGGTTTAACCTATATGAACCCGAACAAAGCCGACAAAGACAAATGGGTTCCCAGCAATTTAGTTGATCCAGCAGACCCGCGTGACCCCAAAACCGGCGAACCATTACAATTAGTTTACGCCACCATGTCCAAATCGAAGGGTAACGGTGTCGCACCGGAGGATGTCATTGCTAAATATGGTATTGACACAGCCCGGATGTTTATTTTGTTCAAAGCACCACCGGAAAAAGATTTGGAGTGGGATGAGGCTGATGTCGAAGGGCAATATCGCTTTTTAAACCGTGTTTGGCGCTTGGTGACAGAATTTATAGATCGTAAGTCCTCAAGACAAGCGAATAAACAAGCACAAATAACCAAACCAGAAAAGGATTTAAGAAGAGCAATCCATACAGCCATCCGGGAAATTACGGAAGATATCGAAGGTGGCTATCAATTTAATACAGCGATTTCTGAGTTAATGAAATTGAGTAATGCCCTGAATGACGCAGGTTGTAAGGATTCATCTGTATTTGCTGAAGGTATCAATACTTTAGTTGTATTGTTAGCTCCCTTTGCACCCCATATTGCCGAAGAATTGTGGAAACAATTAGGGAATACAGAATCAGTACACATTCACCCTTGGTTAAAATTTGACCCCGAAGCGATGATTGTGGACGAAATAACCTTAGTCATTCAAATTAACGGTAAGAAACGCGGTGATTTGCAAGCACCAGCCAACTTAGATAAGGATGCGTTGGAAAAATTTGCCCGTGAGTCGGAAGTCGCACAACGACATCTTGAGGGTAAAGAGATTAAAAAGGCGATCGTTGTTCCAGGTAAGTTGGTTAATTTTGTAGTTGGTTAGGTTTGGATTTCAATAACATTTAATTAGTTCAGACCCAAATAATGTGTAGAGACGCAAAATTTCGCGTCTCTATATGTGTAAAGTTAATATGATCAGTTTTTGCAGAAGTTGGTTGGAGTGAAACCAAACAAATAATATTGTGAAAGACTGATTATTTAAAAATTTTTTTTGCTGTCTTTCCACAGCTATTGACAAATAATCCATCAAAAGTGCCTCCGACGAAACCTCCGGCTAAAGGCACCATTCTCATAAGGTTAACTACACCTTTTTCACCAGCTTTCGTGATAAGTCGAAAACCAATCTTCTTATTTATTTCAATCAAAACCCTGCCAGGTATCTGCTTAATCAAGTTTTTAAATAGCTTGTTACCAATTGCAATGCCTATGTTTTTAAGTATCTCTTCTCCTGCTTCACCAATTAGACATAACAAAACCATTGTTTTAACCCGTTCTGAATAAATGTCATATCCACGAAGATGAGCTATTGCAGCAGCAGTATTAGCTCCAAGTGCATAGGG
>NZ_JAYGHN010000051.1:0-27650 GCF_034931845.1 Calothrix sp. UHCC 0171 | reverse complement strand
CCCAAAACTTTTGCCGAGAATTTGGAAAGTCTTTACAAAATAAAGGGTGGCAGGTAGGATATTCCCCTGTTATCCATCAATATGTTAATAGATATGAAGGATTACAAAACGGAACTGTTGGGATTGAATGTGGTCCAAATTCTAGAGAATCAGAAACTCTTTTTGATGTAAACGGTCAAGAATTTAAGGAAACTATAGCTTTTTCTACGCGACATTTTCATACAACGGGTACAAGGTTACTTTTAAGAAAAAAAGATGTAAGAAATCTGAAATTGGAAAATTTGAAAGGCTTACAATTAGAAAAAGAACTTGAAAAACTTCATATTGTAGTAGCTGAGAATACTACAACTTACGATAAATTACGGAGGCTCAAGAACGATTATTATAAAAATGTTATACCTGTGGCACGAACGTATGATGTAAATGCAAGAGATCGCGCATTGAATGCTTTAGACAAGAAAACAATGGAGGATGGAACAAAGGTTGATGCATTTGCCAGTGATGCTGTAATTATTCAATCACTGTTGAAGGAAGGTGTTAAAGAAGAAGGAAATAGTAATAATAAGCCATACTATCAACAAGCGAGAAAAGCTTACGAAGGTCAGGAATTTGTAGCTTTCCCTTATCAAGATTATCTCTCTTATTTAAGCCCAGAGCAATATGTTATTGCAATTAGACAGGAAGATAAACAGAAATATCTTGGCATTATTGATAGTGTTTTATCTGAGTTAGATAATCCATATTCTAAACTAGCGGAGGCTAGCAAGACAATAGATAAATTTGAAAAAGGTGATACTCCGAATTTTGATCAAGCATCTGTATCTGATAAAAAAAGATGGTGGGATATAATAAGGGAACCTGCTACCATACCAGCTGTAATTGCTGCGATCGCATCAATTATTGTCGCACTGCTAAATCCCCAGCTTGTTGCTGCATTTTTCAGTGCAATGATGGGGTTTATAAGCAATATTATAAGAAGGAAATCATCTATATCAAAACCTAGAAAGTTGCGATTAAGCGGTCTAGTCTTGGATAATGAGACTAACACAGCTATCCAAGGAGCAGAAATTAGCCTGAATACAGAAGGTTTACAATCCAGAAGCACGGACGCATTCGGTAATTTTATCTTTCCCGTGGAAAGCTTAGAAAATGAAATTCGACTTTATGTGAATGCAAATGGTTATCGTAAGTATGATAGGTATGTAATTTTTCCGACAAATACAGAAACATTCAATATAGAAATTAGGCTTTCTCGTATAACTTCAACGAATACATCTCAATAAGTTGATTAGTAGTGATGTATGTAATAACTCTTACTTCCCCATTTCCAATATCTCCGGCACTGTCACAAACCGATAACCCTTTTCTTTCAATCCTTGAATTATTAAAGGTAAAGCTTGTACTGTTCTGCGTCTGTCCCCTCCACCGTCGTGCATCAGTACGATGCCACCGGGTTTGGCATCCCGCAATACATTTTTAACAAACACTTGATATTTTGCTTTTGGATCGGTGTCTGCTGATGTTTGTGACCACATCACTACTGTATAATTTTGGCTTTTGGCATAACTAGCCAAACCATTATTCAAATAACCGCCCGGTGGACGAAACAAAGTAGTTTTTACCCCCGTAGTTTTGTAAATTAAATCTGCGGTGCGATCAATTTCACTTTTAGCTGTAGCTGCATCCATTTGTTTATACCAATGATGGAAAGTGTGGTTGGCGATCGCATGTCCTTCTGCAACTACTTGTTTGGCAATTTTGGGATTTTCTTGAATTGCTGTCCCCACCCAAAAAAAGGTTGCTTTCACTCCATTTTGTTTGAGAATATCTAACATTTGTGGTGTGGTTTCTTTCCACGGACCATCATCTAAAGTTAAGGCAATGACTTTTTCATTATTGGGAATTTCAACTTGATAAACTGTTTTTCCCTGAAATTTTGCGGGAGGAGCAAAAGTTAAGTTCTGTGGTTTTGATGTTGGGGATGGATTGTTGGGGGGAATATTTGTGGCGACAACTTGATTTTCCGATGTTTGATTGGATAATTGTACTATTTTAGTTGTGTCACTACATGCTGTAATACAGGCAATACAAAGTGCGATCGCGATGAATCGAACCTTTTTATATTTAAACTCACCCATCAATCACACCTCCTAACTCCAACAATAAACTAAAATCATAAACTGTTTTTGAATGCATACAGACATATTACAAGCTGAAAATCTACTACCCGTAAACTTTACTTTAATCTCAAAAGTTCAAATCTAAGTCAAGGAGTTTGGAAATTGATAAAAAACAGCTTTGGAAAAATTGCGATCGTAATTAAGTCGATTAATTTCAGTATATAAATAAGGAAAATTAGTAGAAGCAGCCTGATATTTGCTGGAATATATTTTACGATTTATTCACGTTGAATAATTGTCAGTTTATTACTGGACATAGTAGCTTGTTTCCGCTTCTCTAAATTACGCAGTGCTAAATCTTTGTACTTCGATGCATCTTGATAGTCTGGCTTAATTTCAACTGCTTTATCGTAGGATGCAAAAGCTTCTTCTAATCTCCCTAGCTTTTCTAAAGCTAAACCTCTATTTTTCCATGCTTGGTAATCATTTGGTTGCAATTCAATTGCCTGATTATAAGCAGTAAAAGCTTCCTCTAATTTTTCTAAACAGCCTAAAGTAGAGCCTAAGTTATTCCAGGCATGGTAGAAATCTGGCTGAATTTCCACTGTTTTTTGAAAGCAGGTGACAGCTTCATCAAATCTGAGTAAATCAATCAGAGCATTACCTTTGTTATACCAAGCTTGGTAGTCTTCTGGTTGAATTGCAAGAGCTTCATCATAAGCTAAGATTGCTTCTTCTTGTTTTCCCAAGTCGCTGAGTGCATACGCTAATTGATACCAAGCACTCTGATATTCTGGCTCAATTTTTACCGCTTTTTGCCAACAAATCACAGCAGTTTCTAAATCACCAACTCTATTTTTGTCTAAACCCTTCTGAAACCAAATTTCTGCATCTTCGGATTCAACATTAACGAAAGTATTTGCATGATGAGAAACTATCTGTTTTTTGCGTTGTTTTAATTGTATTCCAATGCTACTTGCAAGCTCTCCTAACTTTCCAATATCTACCTTACCTAACTTTAACATTCGTAAAGCTAATTCATCATTTTCTACATCCGTAGCTAGCAACTTGTCACTAAAACCTTGTAACCAAACTAATAAATCTGCCTGAATGATATTGCTTCTGTCTAAAAAATCTCTCACCTGTGGTAGACTCCAGCCGTCATTCACTCCATTTAGTAACTGGATAAACAGGGATTCATACTCTGTATCTGTAAGTTTTGCTCTGGGCTTAAGATTATCTTTATAACGATAATTTTTACCATGTTGCATACGAAACAAATTACGAAAAAAGCTTTTCAGCCATTTTATAAACCTTCTAAACATTTGCCGCAAATATAGCTAAAGTTTACCTAAATATAAACGATTATCAGGCAAACGTCTTGTTTTCTAGTTTATTTATACTCTGCGATCGCATAGTCATCCCAGTTATAGAATATCATGATTGATAATACTATGGTGATTTATAACTGGCTACTCGTATTTTTAATTGCCCTTGGCGTGGGTCATTTGTAAATATAAATGTGCCTTCTTCCTTTTCTCCACTGGAAAGAAAATCTATTTGTTGTTCACCTGTCTCTTCAACTTTATCATTAATTTTTAATTCTGCTAATATTTGTACTGATTCGGCAGTTATATCACCTTTATTGACTATTTCAAATGGAACGTAATAATGTCCGTTACTTTTGCGATTTATTTGTTTTTGAATTATGGAAATAAATGGAGGTTCTTGTTTATCATTAATAGCTATATAGATTATCAAGCTAATAATTAGTGCTAAAATGAGTGATGCAATACTAAAACTAACCCACTCTGCTAGTGTTCTTTTTGTCTGCTGTTTTAGCTCGTTGTTTTCTGTTTCTTGAGATATTGCCATAATAATGTTTTATTTCTTTATTTTTCTATTTATGATTAGTTTTATATAGCTAATCTTCCTGCTGCACCACCAATACTTGCAGGTAATCCTAATAATAAAGTATGGTCTAACCACATTGTCCAAGGGTCATTGAATGTAAGTTTCTGAAAAAACCAGAGCATAAATGCAGATGCAATTAGTGATACTAAGTATGCCATTATAGTTTCGCTTGATGGTCTTTGAAATATACCTTCTTGCTGCTGGCGCTTTTGCTGGTTGGAAAAACCTGCTTGAAAAACTATACTATAACTAATCAATAATGAAACTAGAATTATTAGTAATAGCCATATTGGTGAAAATGCGGCTGCCAGCATCGAAATTTCATCTGTAGGAGCTATATTAAAAGCAATAACAGTAGCTCCAATTAGGGTTGCACCAATATCACTCAAGGTTGCATATAATTGCTCTGATTTAGCTGTGGACTTAGAAATTAATTTATGGTTACTTTTTTGATGATTTTTGTGTTGATTTTGCTGATTATTTCTACTATCAGAATCACCATTACTTTCACCTAAAAACTGGTTAGCTAGTGCGACACCAAATGTAAATGGTACGCTTTCAAAAATTATTTTACCTACAGACTCTTTCAAAAAGTTATCAGGAGTTATCTCACGTAATAAAATTAGCATGAATACAGAGCAAATTATACCGATCGCCATCGCCTCGATTGTATTTATAATTGCTTCATAAGGTCGATTATCTTTGCGATATTTACGAAATCCTTCGGTACGGTTGAGTAGATAAACAACGACAAAAGTAAGTATAATCGCAATTATATTCATTTGCGGTTTTACCACAGAACCAATCCACCACACTTCCATGGTATAAAGTAGGGGAATGCCGAATAAAAAGCCGCCGCAAATGCCCCTAATAATATCATTAATCTCACTTACCCAGATGTTAGATTTAATATGTGATTGACGTTTATTTTTCACTTTCATAGTCTTTAGATTATGTAACTAAGTTTAATCATAAGTTGGGAACTACTCATACCTTGTAATATTCAGAACAGGTTTATATTTTAAGTTTCATTTTTTATTTTCAATGCTTAGGATAGATAAAGAGTTGCTCATAGTGCATCCATCAATGGAAATAAGAAACTTGTAAGAGTCTTTTAGTTTTTCTCTAAAAATCATGAAAATATATAAACTACAGAATGTAGTCAATATTTTTTACTTTCTCTTCCTAGCTGACATGAAATCCTCACTCTTTTGGGAGAATGATTATACCGATAAATACTACATGAGGAAGGTGCAATTAAATATAAAACCTCTGTAGGATGGGTTAGCGCAGCGTAACCCATGCAGAAGAAGACTTTGATGCGTTACAGCTACGCCTAACACATCCTACCTTTGATTAAACTTGGGTACTTAAATTCCCAAATAACAACCTTTCATACAATTAAAATTATGACAATATCTACACCTACACGTGGTCAAATTGAGCGTACAGTATCACAAAATATCCAAGCTTTTTATCGCGAACAACTAGGACATCAACCTAGTAAAGTTACTTGCCAGCTAAACGATCGCAATTTAGTCATAGTTATTGAGAATTCTATCACTCCTCCAGAACAATTATTAGCACAAGCAGGCAAGCAAGAACTTGCAGAGCAGGTGAGAAGTGACTTAGGCGAAGCAATTAAGCCGCAAATTCAGCAGATAATTGAGGATATTCTCAGTGTCGAAGTTGTAGAATTACTTAGTGATGCAACGATTGAAACAGGAAGGACTGGGATTATTGCTGTACTTAGTCATGCTCCTAGTATTCGCACTCCATCTGCAAATACAAAAACCCGAAAACGTGAGTTTGTAAATGAGCAAGAAGAAAATCCGATTGGATAGTTATTGATACTATAAAATTATTTAATTATTTGAGATAACTGGAGAAGTAGATAGATAGCTATCTACTTGCAGGAGAATGAGTTTTTTTGTACAGGTAGTCGTAAATTTTGGATTCAAACTCTTCAATCATGAAGGGCTTACAAATATCATCATCAAAACCAGCCAACATAAACTTTGAGCTTAATTAAGTATAAATTACTAGTCGATGACAAGTGAATCGTGCCTTACAATATCATGCACATACTTTCAAAGGGCAACTATATAACGAATTCAGTGACTTCTAAAAAAATACCCAGTTCTCTTGACAGTCTTGTATTACGTGTGTAGTATAAGAATATAAGCAAACAAATAAACCTCCAAAAAAACATTTATATAAGGAGGCAAAATAATGGTCCATATTCGTTTTGAAGGTCGTTCATACGACATGCAAGAGGGGCAAATAAACCTGAATGCAAGTATGAATGATAGCGCTATCAAACAAAGATTAGCGCAACACTTTGATGTTAATCTGAACCGCTTTGAAACCTATGTAATTGACCGCAGACCAAGCGGAGATTTAATTATTAGACCAGAAGCAGTTTATGGTTAATTGAATTCTGGATTTTGGATTTTATATTCAGCTTCCAATTCCAAATTTCAAGTGATAAAAATTTAATTTTTTCGCACCCTAATAGATAAAGCTTACATACAATTGGTTGAAAAACCATGTAGGTTCAAATCCTACCATCGCCATTATCAGGCGGTGTAGCCGAAATGGTATAGGCAAAATGTAAACAACAGCTTTATTAACTTGTGCGAGAATTAAAAAATATTACGAAAAATATCACTTTGCGCCCTAATTTAGAAAGCTTACATACTAGCTCATTTGGTAGAGCATTCGACGTTTAATCGAAGAGTAATAGGTTCGATTCCTATGTATACGCAAACAGCTTTCTTAACTTGCGCGAAGTCCCAAATCATCAATCCTGCGTCCTGACTTATAAAGCCTACATACATATAGTTAATCGTTTGGTTATGGGTGCAAATCCCATCATCTCCGTTATTTGTTTTGATTGATAATTAATCATTAATCATTAATAATTCATTTTGGAGATGTAGCTCAATAGTAGAGCAAGCGAATTGTAAAAATAGCTTTATTAACTTATGTGGGATCAATAAAATTATCTTGCATCCTCATCGAGGAAGTATACATACTTTTTACTTAATTAATTAAAAAAATATTGCTAACGCGCCCTAATCTAAAAAGCCTACATACTAGCCAAATAGTAAGGCACTTGATTTAGGTTCAGGTATATGTGGGTGCGAATCCCACGTATGAACAAACAGCTTTTTTAACTTGCGTGTTAGCTTTATCAAAACTCAAAAAATAAAATATAAAAATCTATCATTAAACTAAAAGGAGGAAAAACAATGCAGACAAATACTTACTTGAATAGTCATTATTTGCATCGAGACCATTCTGTAAAATTAATTTATTTGCCAGTTTCAAGTAATTACCAAGTCAGATTAAAATTAAGCATTGTTTTTCCTTATGAGCGAACATCGTTTGGGCAAAATAGTAATTGAACGTCCGCGTGTGGGATGGAGAATTAGCCAAAAGAAAGTTACCGGATATAAAAAAACTCTCCATAAAATCACCCAAGAATCGATAGAAGATGAAGGCTTATTTAGACCTTACATCATCAAAAATAGATGGCGAACTAAAAGCTTTTCTGATAATTTATCACCGTTGCGGCGTTGGTTGCGATCGCAAGTAAACCAACCTTGGGATATTATTTATAGTGAGCTTTGTCGGAAGATTGAGACGAAGACATTAGCAGGGCAACATTTGCTGTTTCATTTATTAGCAATGGTTGAGCGTGATGTTATTATTATCGATAATGTTCCGTTTTCCCGCAGAAACAGGCAGATTGGTTATTGGGGAGATGAACTCTATATTCATCCGGAAACAGGTTTACTTTGTTTAGTCAAAAAAATATCAAAATCGACTGTTCTCAAACGCGATGATGAAGTGGTTATTAACCAGCAAACTTATTGCAAAATTAATGAAATTTGGTATTTTGTCACCTATTCTGAGGACACCGAAGACGGCATCAAAAAACGTCAATGTAGCAAAAAAGAAATTAAGTTGATTAGACAAAAACTAAGCCAATAATCAACCGTAAAGCTTTCATCTCGTGCCCTAACTAAAAAAGCTTACATACTTTATAGAGCAATAGAAGCTCGCTTAACTTCCACTTAAGAGATTGTAGGTGCGATTCCTACTAAAGTAACCAAAAATATAGCTTTTTTAACTTGCACGAGGTGTCAAAAATCAATAATGATGAATACAGAAATTAAAACTTACTATTCAGTCAGCGAGATTGATAATTTAGTAGCTGCATTTCATAATTTCAGCCTACCACGAAGTGAATGGAATCATGGCGCACACCGAACGATCGCACTTTGGTATCTCATTCATTATGACCAAAATGAAGCTGTAAATAAAATCCGCGATCGCATTCAAAAATATAACGCTGTCAACGGTATTCAAAATACTAAAAATAGTGGTTGTCACGAAACTCTCACTCTATTTTGGATGCAAATAATCCACCAGTATCTATTAAATTTAGAGGTGCAAAGCTCGTTAGTAGAACTAGCTAATCAGCTAATTAATAACTGCGACAAAAACTTACCTCGGAAATACTACAGCCAAGATTTACTGATGTCTTGGGATGCTCGCATCAAGTGGATTGAACCAGATTTAAACAGAATATAATGTAGTTATTGCCGCGCCCCAACTGAAAAAGCTTACATACTACCCTATCACGGTAAAATAAACAGCTTTCTCGACTTGCGTGGTGATTTCAAAAAATCGTCGCGTGCGATAACTACTTCCCCAAACTCTTCATCTATGGAGGTAGTCAAAATGAGCCTTTTAAAAATGAATACAGCAGAACGCGATTTACGTTTGGAATTACTCAATAGCTTGCTGACAACTCCACACCGTGACTTAGCAAAGGTTGCAGAATTCCACAAAATTATGGTCGAACTTGATCCACTTTTCTACGGACATTTAGCTGTATGGTACAACCAAAATGGTGATGTTCGTGACCATAAAGAAGTATTTTTAGGACATTTACTCACCAGCACTTTAACCGAACACCGAGACGCGGGTTTCGTGATGTTGCAAGAATTCCCACCTTATCAAGTCGCCCGCATCGTAGACTTTATGAAGCAGCAACGGGGTAAAGTGCCTCGTTCTGCACGTACCGCAGTGCGTCAATATCTGCAAACTCGCGAAGCCAAAGCCGAATTTTTCGATCGCGCAGCTTTACGGGGACGTAAGGCAATGAAGCACCTCTATGCAACCTTACACATTAAGCCAAGTATGCGTGCAGATGCGGTGTTATTCAAAGATAAGCCTCCTGAAGGTAGTCTTGCATACATCCTCAAGCAACTGGCAAAAGCTACCACCCCCGTAGAACAAGCTACTTTAATTGTTAAATACAATATCCCCTACACAATTGCCGTAGGTGCTGTCAGACAATTAACACCAGTAGTTTTGGTTGCCTTGATTAACTCCATGTCTTCGCAGGAAGTTATCAACAACCTCAAGTCTCTCAAAGAGCGGGGTGCAATGGAACACCCAGAAGTCAAAGCTTTGATTGATGAGAAGTTGCGGGAAGCTGCAAAAAGCGATCGCGTTTCGGCATTTAAGGCAAATGTTGCAGCGAATGTTACCCAAGTAGATGCGGAAACTGTTGCCCAGTTGGAAAAAATCGCCAACACCCAAATCAAAAAGCGCGGTAGCATCAAAAAGTCCACGGCTTTATTGGTGGACAAGTCAGGAAGTATGAATGTGGCGATTGAAGTTGGTAAGCAAATTGCTGCTTTGATTTCCGGTATCACGGCAGCTGATTTGTTTGTTTATGCTTTTGACACTATCGCTTACCCGGTGAAAGCCCAAGGAACGGAAATGACTGACTGGGAAAAAGCCTTCCAGCACATATTTGCCAACGGTGGAACCAGTATTGGTGCAGCATTGGATGTAATGCGTAAACGTCGGCAAATGGTAGAACAAATCATCATTGTCACTGACGAAGGTGATAACACCAATCCATACTTCCACGATGCTTATGCAGCCTACAAACGCGACATGAATGTAGAACCGAATGTCATTATTGTTCGCGTTGGGCAGTGGTGCGACTATGTAGAACGCAAATTGAAGGAAGTACAAGCCCCCGTAGAAACCTTCACATTTGCAGGTGACTACTACTCCTTACCCAACCTTGTACCCTTGCTTTCACGTCCATCTCGCTTGGAATTACTCATGGAAGTTTTGGAAACACCTCTTCCGGTACGTCAGCATAAGTAGGAGATGTGATATCATATCCTGCCTACATACCTAACGATAAAACTGACGCGGAGATGTCTAATAATAACTGACTTACCGGACTCGATGTGAGTGAGGATTGGGGGGATGTGGTGACGCAGGGATAAGTATTCGTGTAACAATAAATTGAACAAGTAGTGTGAGCAGCGTATCTCCTTCGGAGACGCTCCGCGAACGGCTGAGCGCTCATGTCGAAGTCTTGCCCACCTCTGGGAAATAGCAAGCGAGACGCTTGCACTACTTATTTTTACATGATTCCTAACGGTTTATTTGAGGCGATGTTTCTTACTTTGGTCATATTTCTCGTTCTCATGCTCCGCGTGGGAACATATTTCCGGAAGTCTTTATTATATTATTAAGAATAGTTAAGCAAATATATGAAAACTCTTGAACTCTTTACTCATTACAGGAACTGACACCGAAGCTGGTAAAACCGTCTTGACAACAGCTTTAGCGGCTTATTGGCAAAAATATCGCCCCTCCCAGAGCTTGGGAATCATGAAACCGATTCAATCAGGAATAGGCGATCGCGAAATTTACCAAAAATTGTTTTCATTATCACAGTCTTCAGAGGAAATTACACCACTATACTTCCAAGCACCCCTAGCACCTCCAATTGCCGCAGCAAAAGAGAATCGTGATGTTGATTTAGGGATAGTTTGGCAGGCTTTGACGAAATTACAGGGACAACGGGATTTTCTCTTAATTGAAGCTTTAGGTGGTTTGGGTTCCCCCGTGACTGATGAATTAACAGTGGCAGATTTAGCCGCAGAATGGCGTTTACCAACAGTATTGGTAGTGCCTGTAAAATTGGGGGCAATTTCCCAAGCTGTGGCAAATGTGGCTTTAGCCAAACTTACCCGTGTGAATTTGTTAGGTATTGTTCTTAATTGTACCCAGCCGCGTACTGAAGAAGAAATTGAAGATTTGACACCAGTGGGGATGGTGCGATCGCTCACGAATATGCCTATATTTGGCTGTTTGCCCTATCTTGAGAATCCGCAGGATTTGGATAAATTGGCACAAGTAGCATCGAATTTGGATTTAGAGCAACTATTGCAGTTTTTTAATCCCAGAAATAGATTCATTAATAGTCCCTAATCCAGTTTTTCGTTAGTCTGGAAAGAATTTTAGACAATTAATTATGATTTATTTTCAGCAAATAGTTCAACTAAGGCAACTGTACCTACAAAAAATGTATAAATACCATATTGAAGAGGTTTTTGATTTTTTGAGGGTGCGTAAACAAATGCTATCACTGCTTCCATAAAATGAGCCAGAATTGCAACAATTCCCAACCACAAAAATACATTTAAACTACTGGGAATTATTGTATGCATTTTGAATGCATATAGGTTCCATAATTCTAATGCGATCGCACTTAGCATTACAACTATAGATATTATCTTGACAAAAGTGAATATCATCATGAAAAACCACAGAGCTAAAATTGTGTAAGTGTAAATGTAAATATATTTATTTGATTGAGATGTAATAACATCTGGATGCACAAAATTAATCTTATATCAAGTCCGGCTAATCAGTTACTATTAATTTTTCTTCGCATCCCCTGCCTGCAAATCTCCGCGTCGGTTTTATAGTAATTATTGAAGCGAACCTAATATTAGCTCCCCCATCGAAATTAGATCATGAACTAGCATAAGCTTTATACTATTTAGACAGTCAAAATCAAGCGAAACAAAAGCATGTCTGGCGAACAGATTCCACTGCGCGATACTCTACAGGAGCCGTTTAGCGCTTGCTCATCCTATTTTGCATCGGTAGTTGGCGAAGATGCAGTTTGTTTGTGGGAAGATATGGAAATAGCTGCGGGGCAGCGTATTCGTAATGCCTTCTCAATTTCTGCAAAGCTGCCTAGTTGTATTGTCTATCCTCAAAGCCAAGCTCAATTAGGCGAAGTAATTACTTTAGCGAATCAAAAGCAATTACGTGTTTTGATATGTGGTAGTGCCAGTAAACTGGATTGGGGTGGTTCTGCAAGTGAAATAGATGTGGTGATTTGCACCAAAAAAATCAACCAACTCATCGAACATGCAGTTGGAGATTTGACTGTCACCGTCGAAGCCGGGATGAAGTTTGCAGACTTACAAAAAATCTTAGCGAAGACAAATCAATTTTTGGCGATCGACCCCACATCACCCGCAGAAGCGACAATTGGTGGTATCATTGCTACAGCAGATACCGGCTCCTTAAGACAGCGTTATGGAAGCGATCGCGATCAGTTGCTCGGTATTACGTTTGTTCGCCCTGATGGAGAAATTGTCAAAGCTGGTGGTAGAGTCGTCAAAAATGTTGCTGGCTACGACTTGATGAAATTATTTACGGGTTCCTATGGGACATTGGGAGTCATAACCCAAGCAACATTCCGCTTATACCCAATGCAAGAAACTTCGGGAACTGTGGTGTTGACTGGTACAAGGGAGTTAATCCAGCAAGCAGCAGATATTTTACGTGGTTCTGCCCTCACTCCAACCAAAGCTGATTTACTTTCTGCGCCACTAGTATCGCAGTTGGGTTTGGGTAAAGGACTTGGTTTAATTACATGTTTTGAAAGTATAGGCGAAAGTGTCAAGGAACAATCGCATCGGCTGGTAGAAGTTGGAGAAAAGTTAGGATTATCTGCAAGTATTTATTCTGCTGATGATGAAGTGAATCTTTGGGAAAGATTAAAACAACTCATACAATTTTCTGGTGAAACTGCAACTGGTGAAAGTTCAATAATTCTCTGTAAAGTGGGATTAATGCCAACTGTTGCCACAGAGTTATTGAATCAAGTTGAGATGGGATTGATTCATATGAGTAGTGGTTTGGGGATGCTGCGATTTGTTTGTGATGTCGAAGTTGAGAGCAAAGTTATCAACAAGCTTGAGAAGTTAAGATTTTTTTGCCAAGAAAATAATGGTTTTCTGACGATTTTAGCAGCACCAACAATAGTCAAGCAAAAACTAGATGTTTGGGGTTATGCCGGAAATAGCTTGTCATTAATGCGACGGATTAAACAACAATTTGACCCGAATAATATTTTAAATCCTGGTCGATTTGTTGGAGGAATTTGAGTTGTGGCAGTTCTGTTAGTTTCACTTCCATAATTATGATCAAACAGATGTGGGGATGGGGAGACGCGGGGAAGGTTAATAATAACCAATAACTGGGATTTGATAAGCTGTCGTGTATTTCATTTGTATATGAGACGCAGGCAAGATGCCCCGGAGTTTTCCGTGAAGAACATCTCCCCGGAAACTCCTCTCTGCACTACAGGAATTTGACGCTTTCGTCTTATACAATTTAGCTGCACATCAGCCTATTAGGAAAGTGGGATTTGATATTAGAAAACTGGAGTCAGAATTGTGAATTTGGTTTTCCTAAATTAACCCTTTGGCTAAACGTTTCAAAGTAGAAGAAGCATCCATTTTATCGAGGCGTACATCTAAGATACAGAAACTTTCTGTATGCAAAGCAGCTTCTTGTAATGCTACTTCTAATTCTCCTTCAGTTTTTACCAAAAATCCACGTCCCTTACCAAATACTTCTGGTAAACGACTATAATCCCACGGTAAAATATCATTAAATCCACCATCGATGATGTACCTTTCTGTTACGTAACCGCCATTATTTAAAACGATAACGATGGGATTGCAGCCAAATCTCGCGGCTGCCGAAAGTTCCATTCCCGTCATTTGAAATGCTCCGTCTCCAACTAGAACCAAAGGACGTAGTTCTGGTTTTGCCATTTGGGCACCGATCGCAGCTGGAACGGCAAACCCTAAAGAGGCATAATAGGCTGGTGATATAAAGGCTGTATTTTGATGTACAGTCAAGTCTGCGGCTCCAAACAGCGCATCCCCAACGTCGGAGATAACAATGGTATTTTCGCTGAGGAAGGCGTTCAAACTGGCAAATAATCGTTCTACAGAAATCGGTTTGTTGGGTTCTTCGACTTTGTAATCTGGTATGGGTTTACAGTTGGGGTGACAATGCAATTCGCGGTTGCCTAAGTCTGCTGCTGCTAATCCATCCATGAAGTCTGCAAACTGCACATCTTCGTACACATGATAACCAATTGATAATTTTTCGCTAAAGGCATGAATACAGCGATCGCGTTCTAATCTGGCAGTATAAATACCGAGATTAATGTCTGTCATCATCACACCGAGCATAATAATACAGTCGCTGGATTCGACGTATTGCCGCACTTCTTGCTGTCCAATACCGCCTTGATAAATGCCTAAATAAGCGGGTTCATCTTCGTCAATCACAGATTTGCCAAGAATGGTGGCGGCGAAGGGAATATTAGATTTACGGATGATGTCGAGTAGCACATTTTGCAAACGGAAACGATGCAGTTCCTCACCTGCCAAAATCACGGGTTGACGAGCATTCTTAATCAGATTGATGGCTTCTGAGAGGGCAACTTTGAGGGTTTCAGAGTCACTTTTGGGTTTGGAGATAATCTGGTGATGGCTACGTTTTGCTGTCACCATCACCATGTCTCGCGGTATCTCAATGTAAACTGGTCGTTTAAACCGTAATGCTGCTGCTAATACGCGATCGATTTCTTCTAAGGCGGTTTCTGGGTTGTCTAAAACTGTGGAAGCAACGGTTAATTGTTCAAATACTTTTTTTTGGGTGTCGAAGTCACGGACTTTATGGTGAATTAACGGATGTCTAATGCGTTCTTCTATACCGGGTGCGCCGCTAATGATAACTACGGGAGATAGTTCGGCAAATCCTTGTGCGGTAGTATTCGCAACTTTCAATCCTCCGACTCCGTAAGTAATACAAACTACACCCAAACCCCGCAAACGTGCATAGGCATCGGCGGCAAACCCTGCACCTTGTTCATCGCATGTATTAATTAGTTGGATATCGCTGTTTTCAATTAAAGTCATGAATTTCAGTACGTAGTCGCCGGGAACACCAAAAATATGCTCAACTCCGTGGTGAGATAGTCGCTGAAGTAAGTATTCGCCAATTGTGATTTTAGTAGTCATATATTTTGCTCAAATTGGTAAAATGCATCTGGATTAATTTTGGGAAAATATTGCTTGCTGTTTATAGTTGCTCAAGATTTAGCTAGTTCTAGTTAGAACAAAATTGTGAGGGTGAAATTATTCATGTTATATTTGCGATCGCTCGTCAATTATTATCAGTTACATCAGATTAAGTAACTGTTTTGTAATAGTTCTAAAATATTTTTCTGAAGTTATTCTGTTTTGAACGCTGTTAATTGAAAAATGCCTATATTCATATGATACTGAGGTTTTTTACAAGTAACCTGAGTACAATCGTCAATATTTTTATACACTCTGATCAATTTTACCAATTTTGCTAGTTCTTTAACTGAACCTTATTGCAATATCACCTCCATGCCAATGATTGAGAAAGCTGGAGGTGAGATATTGAGATATATTTCAAGTTTAAATTTTATGGCTAAAAGCCTAAATCTAAACTTGTGTTGTAGTGGTGTTGAAACCTGCAATTGTACTTATTACCGAAAGGCTTTCCAATGCGGATTTAGCAACATCTAAATCATACTCGTATGGACGTGGACGGGGGATATAATCATTTGGTTGTGGTGGACGATGACGCAACACTGCATTCACAACTACACAAGGAAGTGAACTAAAATTAATTGCTCCGTGTAATACTCCAGGGGGAATTTTGACTACTGCGGGCTGAGTTTCACTTAACGGAATATATTGATATTTTTTGTCTATTAATGTAACTAGAACAAATTCACCTTTAACTACTAATATTTGGTCTGTTTGTGACTTGTGAACAAATAAATCATCAACTGCACCTGCTGGAACCTGTACTAGCATTGTCTCGTTGCTAGCTTGGGGAGTAAAAAATTGTGCCATTCCCCCTTTAATTGACTCTAAATAACGGATTTCAATTCCTCTAGCTTGACTCATATAAATTCCCTGGTGATTGATTATTAGTTAGAAGTAGAAAAATAAAATAGGCAGTCAATATTAACTATTAACGTCAAAATGTAAAAAACTGAACATCTGAATGACTAAAGACTTATCTTTAATCTTAGATGTTCAGCTATAAAAATTTGTTACAAACGCAACAAAAAATCACTCTTTATGATAAAGAGACTACATTAATTAAGCGATCGCCACTGTAAGACTACTAGGTTCACCTAAGTTACCTTGCAGCGAGATACCACGATTGTTAGCGTGCATATGGCGCAAAATCAGATAAATTGATTCGATTTTGTCAATAGCGCCTGCTTTTTCGGCTACTTGGGCAATAGTAAGCGGAGTTTTCTCACTTTGCAGGATAGTAATGATTTTGGTTTGCAGTTCCAGAATTGTGGCGGCGGCTTTTTTACCAGCTTCAACTCCGGGTTGGTGGTAAGCGTTGATATTAATCAAGCTAGCGTATAAACCAACAGCGCGATCGTACAATGCAATTAATGCGCCGACGGTACGAGGGTTGACTTGGGGAATTGTCAGGGTGATGGAGTCACGGTGGTTTTCGTAGAGTGCTTCGCGGGTTCCTTGGAGGAAGCCGGAAAGATAATCACCGGAGGTAATACCTGGTTCAATTTCGGGAGATGTACCCTGTCTATCTTCTAAAACTTCGATCAGGGTGGCGAAGAAGTTGGGGACACCTTCGCGTAATTGTTGCACGTATGCATGTTGGTCGGTGGAACCTTTATTTCCGTAAACGGCAATACCTTGATACACTTTATTGCCATCTAGGTCTGTTTCTTTACCTAAGGATTCCATTACAAGTTGCTGTAAGTAGCGACTAAATAACAGCAAACTGTCTTTATAGGGAAGGACGACCATATCTTTTTCGCCCTTGCCGTTGCCTGCGTAATACCAAGCAAGTGCCAACAATGCGGCAGGATTATTTTTAACATCAGCGACGCGAGTTGCGTCATCCATTTCCTTAGCACCTGCCAACATCGCATTGATGTCAATACCTTGGAGGGCTGCGGGGACTAAGCCGACGGTGGATAATTCTGAAGTGCGTCCACCTACCCAGTCGTACATTGGAAAGCGTATCAGCCAGTTTTCAGCGATCGCTTGTTGGTCAAGTTTGCTACCTGGCATAGTGATAGCAACAGCATAATTGCTAAAGTCTAAATTTTGTCCAGCATAGGCTTTTTTGACTTCCAACATGCCATTACGGGGTTCGGGCGTACCCCCAGATTTGGAAATTACCAACACTAAAGTGCTGGAAAGCTTGTTGCGAAGATGGGTCAAAATGCGATCGATACCCGCCGGGTCGCTGTTATCGATAAAATGAATTGCCAGGGGTGGAAAGTCAGGAGCGAGTGCCTCAGCAACAAATTCCGGACCCAGTGCAGAACCCCCAATCCCAATAGAGATAATATCGGTAAATCGGGCAGCTTTGGGGGGATGAATTGCACCAGTGTGAATTTTTTCGGCAAAAACTTCGATTTGTTCAATCGAACTCACAATTTCTTGAGTAACTTCGGGAGTAGGAGCTAAATCTGGGTTTCGCAACCAATAATGTCCCACCATGCGATTTTCATCAGGATTTGCGATCGCACCTTGTTCCAACTTCACCATGTCGGCAAAAGCTTTCTCGAATTTAGGTTGTAAAGCCTCTACGAACGCATTGTCGAAGCGCATCCGACTTACATCGAGGTAAAACCCCAATCCTTCATGGAAATACAACCATTCCTGGTATCGCTGCCATAGTGTCGTAGCGTCCATAGGGAAATCTCAATAAAGTTATTTTCAAGAATAAGTTTAAGATAAGGATTCGCCGATCCCTAACTCTCTTATACAGTTTTAAGTGTTATTCGATTTGCTCGCGCTAAACATCTGGCATTGGTATCACCCTCAAAAATTGTACAATTTCTCCGCGCAACTCAATCCCAATTAAATAATTATCTAGGGTAAATCGGTAAAATATCCCCTCTCCGTCGATTTGGCGGAGATGAGGTAAGTAGTGTAGTTGTCCTTTTTGCGGAAACTCCACAAATGCTAAATTATAAATCTGCTCGGATATGGTGGGTTGCAAGCTATTTAAATCGGCTAAAAATGACCGTGCGTATCTAACTTCTATATTCATATATCCTGATCCCGACTCTTTTCCCGACCTTCCAGAAATAGTATTGCTTCCTCATGGGTTAGCGTATCCCACGGTTGCTGCGATCGCTTTGCTTCTTGAATCGCTTTGAGAACTTGATCATCGCAATGCAATCCATAAACTGTACTCCATGCTAATTGGAGTTCGTCATCAGTCATTTGTTCAATTAATTGATGCAACTGAATCCGCAGCACATTCATATGCCAAACCTTTGCCAGAATACAGTCCTAGTATTCCCAAAAAATCCTCAGGTGTAATGTAACTGCGGGCAAATAAGCAACCAAGTGGCAAAATAATCCTTTTGAACAGCAAAACCATTAGTCGAGATGCTGGATGTGTCTCAATATTTCTTGACATTCCCCTCTTTTTGTCACTACATGTTGGTAACTACATAATTGTGACTACATATTCATGTTTATGAATTTTGCGCTTTTCCTGTAATATGACGTGAGTTAAGACACACACTCAGCAATGGCACGGAATTGCAACTTGCTCATGTCAAGATTTTTTGCAAAGTCCAGTAGTTTTTTGCTATACCTTTGTATTGATTTCTCAGTATTACAGTTTTATTCCAACTACCATTTGCATCTCCGTTTATTTATCCTTTAGAGGCTATCTGCATCTGATGAAAATTTAAGATCAAAATTGGAAAATCCAGTAATATTTAATCGAAAACTCCCAGCAAAACGCAAAATATACCCAATAACTATGTTTCCAAAAAATTCCCACAATCAAGACAAACGCTTACCAAGCATCATTACAGCCACAACGATAACGTTAGGATTAATGGTGTCCGCATGTAATAGTAATCCCAATCAAAATGCAGGGACAACTTCGGGGAATACTGTGAAAATCATTTCCAGTTTGCCCCTCACTGGTAGTTCCGTAGGACAAACCCAAACAATCGTCAACAGCATTAAACAAGCACTTGACGAAACCAACTCCAGTGTTTGTGAGGGTAAATTAAAAATTGAATATGAATCTCTCGATGATGCAACTGCTGCAACTGGAAAATGGGATGCTGCCAAAGAAGCGGATAATGCGAATAGAGCCGTTTCTGATCCTAATGTTGTTGCCTATATCGGCACATTTAACTCCGGTGCTGCCAAAATTGCCATTCCAATTCTCAACCAAGCCAACCTCGTGATGGTGAGTCCGGCAAACACCGCAGTTGGTTTAACTAAGCCTGGTGGAGAACCAGGAGAACCAGAAAAGTATTACCCCACAGGTAAACGAAACTACACCAGAGTCGTACCCGCAGATGACTTGCAAGGTGCTGCTGGGGCAAATTGGGCAAAATCACTGGGTGTTAAAAGAGCTTACGTATTAGACGACCAAGAGATTTACGGCAAAGGATTAGCAGAAGTATTTAAAGCTACTGCAAAAAAAATTGGTATTGAAGTTGTGGGCACAGAAGGAATTGACTCCAAAGCTAGTGACTATAAAGCTTTGATGAATAAAATCAAATCTTTAAACCCCGACTTAATATATTTTGGTGGTATTACTCAGAACAATGCTGGACAACTAATTAAAGATGCACGAAACGTTGGTTTAAGTGCTGATAAAGTGAAATTTATGGGTCCAGATGGTATTTTTGAGCAAGCATTAGTTGATGCTGCGGGTAAAGATGCAGAAGGAGTCTTTGCCACATTTGGGGGTATTCCTCCCAAGCAATTGACAGGTGCCGGTAAAACTTGGTACGACAGCTACAAGAAGAAATTTAATTCTGAACCTGAAGCTTATGCAGCCTACGGTTACGAAGCCGCTAAAGTTGTCATTAATGGGATTGGTAAAGTTTGTAAAGGCGATCGCGAAGCTATTCGTGCGGCAGTTATGGGTACAAAAGATTACGACGGAATTCTCGGTAAATGGAGCTTTGATGCTAACGGTGACACAACTTTGACTTCAATGTCTGGTAACACTGTTAAAGGTGGGAAATGGGAGTTTGTGACTGTTTTGGATGCGAAAAAGTAAATTCAGACTTTATAGGCTTTAGAAGTCAAAAATGAGAATTTAGGATTGAGGATTTATGCAGGGGTAAGAGGTTATTTAATAAGTTATTTATAAGTTATTTATTTGTAATTTATTCAAGTAATCTTCCCAAGATTAGAAGCCAGATTTATCTGTGATTCAGTATAAAAATATTATCAATCCCAATCACAGAAACTGAGTTTCTCCCCCACAGCAAAAACCTTCACTCCCAAATTATTCAAGTAGAAGTAATATTCTATTTACCCCCATTGCCCCATTCTCAATTCCCAAATGATTAACACAATTGATAAGCAAACTAAGCCAGCACCTGCAAAAAAAATTGCTTGGCAAAAAATAATTCTCTACATTGGTGTAATTTACTTAGTTTTACTCATTGGACCGATCGCAGGTTTTGATATTCCCCGTATTTTGGGCGAAATTAAAGCTAATCCCACCCTCTTAATCCAACAATTATTAATTGGATTAGTTAATGGTGCAATCATTGCCATTATTGCCCTGGGCTACACAATGGTTTACGGGATTATTGAGTTAATTAATTTTGCCCATGGCGATTTGTATATGCTCGGAGCCTTTGCATCACTCACTGTAATTGGTGCATTTGGGATTACCGATGGCGCATCATTGGCAGTAGCTTTACCTGCAATCATCGTCGCTTTAATTATTAGTACAGGACTCTGTGCCGGTTTGAATATTCTCACAGAACGCTATGCATATCGTCCTTTGCGGAATGCCCCACGTTTGGCTCCCTTGATTTCTGCGATTGGTGTTTCCTTTATTTTTCAAAATTTGGGTTTATTTTGGGGAGGACTCAAGTCTTTTATTCCTGTCATGGGGGTAAATGCTGCTGCTCCTAAAAGTTTTCCTGATTTATTACCGCGAATTGATATTTTGGAATACTTCAATATTCAAAGCACAATTCAATTTACAACTAAAGATTTGATTGTCTTGATATGTGCTTTAGTCCTCATGGTTGGGTTGCACTTATTTGTCCAGTACACGCGCTGGGGTAAGGCAATGCGTGCCACCGCCCAAAATCGCGATGCCGCCAAAATGATGGGTATCAACGTCAATGGAATTATTGTGTTGACGTTTTTTATTGGCGGAATGTTGGCAGGTTCCGCAGGTTTATTAGTGGGACTTTATAATAATACGATTGTTTTTACAATGGGTTTTACGGCAGGTTTACGAGCTTTTACTGCCGCAGTTTTAGGGGGAATTGGGAATATTATTGGGGCGATGTTAGGAGGAGTTTTAATTGGAGTTCTTTCAGCTTTAAGTGACCAATATTTTTCTAGTCGCTGGACAAATGCTTGGGTATTTGCAGTTTTAGTCATTATTCTGGCATTGCGTCCCGGTGGTTTACTTGGTGAAAATGTCCAGGAGAAGGTTTAGGTAATTCGTAACTTTAACTCAATCCCATTCAATAGAACTTAATACTTAGCAAACTCTACGAGCAGGCGAAGTGCCTACAGCACTAGAAAATATGAAAACGCAATTACTTAAAATTATCAAATCAGGTGGCGTTTTAGGCGCGATCGCAGCTTTTATTGTCCTTATCTTTGGTGGCTGGAGTGGTTCGGTAATCGGCTGGCTACTCGGTGCATATGTAGGATTTGCACACAATAAGGGTGATAACCTGCACACAACTCGAAACCCGCAACAAGGGGCAATTGGTGGCGCTCAAGCTGGCTTAGTTTTGGGGATTTGGCTGTTTGTTGCCAGCATCATTGAGGGGCTGATTTTAAAGCCAATTGCGGGACGACCAGTTGCAAATTTTACTGATGTTCTCGGATTTGGTATCTGTGCTTTGGTTGTGACAACTGTCGCCGCAGCCTTAATGGGTATGTTACAAGGATTACATCCATCCCGACGACAACTAGCAACACGTTTGGCATTAGGGTTAGTTTTGATACTGTTCCCCTTCATTGACCAACTGGCACAAACACGATGGATTTCCACCACGATTGAAATTCAGATATTTGTAATGCTGGCGTTGGGGTTGAATATTACTGTGGGTTTCGCTGGGCTACTCGATTTGGGTTATGCCGCATTCTTTGCTATTGGTGCTTATACTACAGGTTTGCTATCATCGCCACAGCTGAACATCCACTGGAATTTTTGGTTAGTTATTTTTATTGCAGCTGGCATTGCTGGACTGGCGGGTATAGTTCTCGGTACGCCCACATTACGTCTGCGTGGTGATTATTTGGCGATCGTGACTTTGGGATTTGGTGAGATTGTCCCCGTTATTTTTCGGAATTTAACTAGTGTCCGTATCGATGAACCGATTTCTAAACTGATTGCTGGTTTGGTTGGTCGTCCAGAGATGGCTTTGTGTCTGTTTGGCTGTGACTCTCCCGTTAATGTCACTGGGGGAGAACCAGGAATTAACCCTATTGACCGTCCTTTCTTACCATTTATCGGCACATTTACTAGCAGTAATTATTATCCTTGGTATTATTTAATTTTGCTTCTAGTTGTACTGGCATATTTTTTCATCGGTCGTTTGCGCTATTCCCGCTTAGGTAGAGCCTGGACTGCAATTCGGGAAGATCAATTAGCTGCCCGTGCAATGGGTATAAATCTTGTCAAAACTAAGCTATTAGCATTCGCCATGGGTGCAACATTTTCGGGGTTTGCTGGGGCTTTTTACGCGGCATATATTAGCGCTATATTTCCCAGTGTGTTTGATTTCTCAGTCTCAGTCATCATCCTCTGTATGGTGATTTTGGGAGGTTTGGGAAATATGACCGGGGTGATTTTGGGGGGAATTATTATTATGGGTGCAGACCGCTTGGTTTTACCCCAATTAGCAAGACTTTTAGAAGGAATCCGCAACACCTCGATTTTACCCCTCATCGCCAATCCCCAATGGCAAGATTTTATCAGGATTAGTTTAGACCCCACCCAAATGCGGATGTTCTTATTTGGGTTGACACTAGTAATTATGATGCTTGTGCGCCCAGAAGGTTTGTTACCCGATCGCCAACATCAAGCCGAGTTACACAACGAAGAACTCGCGGGTGAAGACGTACTCGCAAAATCATAAACCTGTTGAGATGGGAAATTCTCCCCTCTCCCTGATGGTGAGATTTTTTAGAAATAGTATTTGCAAAAATCAGAAATAAAGCCAATGAATGTAAACGCAAGTAACAATATCCCCATGCTGGAAGCGCAACAATTAACAATGCGTTTTGGCGGATTAACTGCGGTGAATCAAGTTGATTTTATCCTTGAACGAGGTGCGATCGCTAGTCTCATCGGTCCTAATGGTGCGGGTAAAACCACCTTTTTTAATATGCTCACGGGGATTTATACCCCCAGTGCGGGTACATTGTGGCTGAATAACCGCGATATTACCGGAACATCAGCCGATAAACTCGTCACATTGGGTGTAGCTCGCACCTTTCAAAATATCCGCCTGTTCAATAATATGTCGGTAATTGACAATGTGTTAGTGGGAATGCACAGCCGTTTAAAAGCCAATTTAGTCGGTGCTTTGTTACGTCCTCCCCAAGTGGTGCGCGAGGAATTGGAGGCGCGAGAAAAAGCCAAATACTGGTTAGAATATGCAGGCATCGCCAAATCCCGCTTCTTTGAAATGGCAAAAAACCTTTCCTACGGAGAACAGCGACGTTTAGAAATTGCCCGCGCCTTAGCTTGTGAACCGCAATTATTACTCCTAGACGAACCAACTGCGGGGATGAACCCAGCCGAAACCGCAAATTTAACCAAATTTATTCAACAGCTGCGCGATGAACTCAAACTCACAGTTTTGCTGATTGAACACGACATGAAACTCGTCATGGAAATAAGCGATCGCGTTACAGTCATGGCAAGTGGACGTAAAATCTCTGAAGGAAACCCCATACAGGTTCAAAATGACCCTATCGTTATTGAAGCATATCTCGGTAAAGATGATGAGTAACGTTTAAGAATTCAAAGTTAGGATTTTAAAGTTAGCAATTCAAACCTAGTAATTATTATTTACCCTTTTCCCCTTCCTCAACATCATGCTACAAGTAAAAGATATCCATACCTACTACGGTAATATCGAAGCTCTTAAAGGTATTTCTATCGAAATTAAAGAAGGCGAAATTTGCACTTTAATTGGCTGTAATGGTGCCGGAAAAACTACTTTGTTAAGAACAATTCAAGGACTAATTCGTCCCCGAAAAGGTGATATTTACTTTGAAGGAAAATCAATCAAATCTGTACCCCCAGAAAAAATAGTCAGTGATTTACATATTGCTCAAAGCCCAGAAGGCAGAATGATTTTCCCCCGGATGACAGTCTTGGAAAATCTGGAAATGGGTGCTTATAGTCGCCGCAACAAAGAAGGAATTAAATCTGATTTAGAATATGTTTTAAATCTTTTCCCCCGCTTGCGTGAACGTATAGATCAAAAAGGTGGAACTTTAAGCGGTGGCGAACAACAAATGTTAGCAATTGCAAGGGCATTAATGTCACGTCCTCGGTTATTATTACTTGACGAGCCAAGTATGGGACTAGCACCAAATTTAGTCAAAGAAATTTTCAAATTAATTAAACAAATTAATCAAGAAAAACATACAACTATCTTGCTTGTGGAACAAAACGCCAAAAAAGCATTGGAAGTTGCAGATAGATGCTATGTCTTAAGAACGGGAACAATTGAACTTGAAGGTTCCGCCCAAGAGCTACAATCCAACGAAGAAGTTCGTAAAGCTTATCTTGGTGAAGAATGAGGTACAAAGGAGAAAATGCACCTCACTGACAAAGTTTTGATAAAGTGAGTCTTCAGCTGAATTGTGTAGACAGAAATCTGTTTTCTATCCAAATTACTCAAATCAAAATGCTACATTTAGCTATTGCCTGGATTCTGAGCAGTATTTTGACTTGATTGTTGATAATCAAATCCGGACATGGGGTTAACAAGTGGCTTTGTGGGAGGTTGCACTGTGACAACTTGCTGTTTTTGTACGCTAGTTGGCACACCTGTGAAGGATGTTACATTGTTATTTTCATCCAGAAACCATTCCACCTGAGCCAGCATTGGACTTGATGGTGCTACTTTCAGTTCTTGAATTTGAGCATCTTTGTTAGATATCTGATTTTGTATCTGGATAATTTGATTTTCCAATTCCCAGGTTTTTTTAACAGACTGTCGCCATCCAAAAACTGATGCGACTCCCAACCCTAAACCAAAACTCAGCAACGCTCCCACGGGGGGTGTCACAACATCTTTGAGTTCACCATAAAAAACTTTCTCATTTTCGAGTTGTACCTCGATTAATTTTGAACCCTGGGTAGCTAGGAGTAAGCCAAAACAGGCTAATAGCGAACCGGAGATAGCAACAGTCGGTAGTAATATTTTTTTGAGCATGTGAAATTCTACTGGTATTCAGTTTGCTAAATAGTTAGGGCTTGCCAGAAAAGCACCTTGATGGAAAGAAATATTTGCCGATTCAGTAGTCCTAAATTACTGAAATACGGTAATTAATTATGGAAGTAAAATTTACCTAACCCATACAAACTTAATAAGTAATTAAACCATGTTCTGTATAATTTTGATGAAGATATCGTTTTTTTTGTAAAATTTATGTAGACCTGAGGATTTTCTCTACATATAATTACTAGATATAGGGCATCTAAAAATACGTATTAATGACATTGTTACTGATATCAAATCAAGAGTTATTCAACGGTAGAAAGAAATTTCAACTACAGTATGACAGCTAAACAAAGTAACTAATATATTCCTATGTAAAGACTTAAGTACATACTGAAATATTTTTGTAAAAATTACTAAAAAAACACATGGATATCCGCAAAAATACGATAAAGCGATCGCTTACCAATATCAATTTTTATAGATAAGTGTTTTTTGGCTAGTAACTGTAGCATATAGTGCAAGTATACTAGCTAAGTAATTGATTTAACGCCAGGCGATCGTCGCGCACGCTAGTACCTCAGCTCCAGGTCTTTGTTAGGCATTCGATACGAATAGCTAAGAAACTGATGCGCGGCATTCACCTGATAGCTGCACCAATATGAAATGCCCAGCCACTTTAGTCCGTCTTCAACAAGAAACGTCCAGTGTCCAATCCCCCACAAGAACCTTTCAAGAAGAACATCTACCAACACGGATGAGACAAGGAATCCAAATGCAATTATTAAAAGCAAATAATTGGTCTTCAATATAGTCTTTCTAAAAGCTACGAGATAAGTAGAAACGAATATCCCCAAAGCGCAGATTACCACCCTTTCGCTCAACCCCAAATATCGGCTCGCCAAGTCTTCATGGAACAAGAATAGATCATCAAACAAGAGCCAACCCGATAGGAGAGCTGAGGCTAGAAGAAACAGGAAAGCACTTCTGGGAACCTTGTCACGAATCGCGACAGCAACGAATGTGCATACCGATGCCGCCACACACCATAACAGAATCCCAAGGTTTGAGAGCGCGCCAGAGAGAGGGTGAATCTCTGCAATGACAACTACATCCCTTGTCAAGCGATCCATAGTGACTTCACTGAATGCAGCGACTGCGACAGCAATGGCGAGAATACAGATGGACGGGATAAAAGTAATCAATAGGTTTCTTACAGATTTCAATCTCATTCGGGGACTCCAGTTGGAAGGACGCATAAAAGCGAGTAGAGCAGAAACGCGATACGGTTCTGCTCTACCTTCAAAATTTCGCTTCGGTTATCTGCTCCAACAAATTCTTTAAATAAGCTACTTTATTTATAATTGCATCATAGCATACATTGTATTGCAGTATACATACACGTGTACTATTTAAGTAGGTAAATGGAAAAATTTATAACTATGTCATTGCGTAGTTTGCTTCTGCGAAGCAGTACGGAGTGCAGCGAAGTCAAGCAATAGCAAGTGTTTTGAGCTTTTTACATTTTGTTATATAGTTAGTTTTATTTCATTGGTGGCAATTTAAGATGACAATACATTTGTCAATCTACCTATAGAGTGAGAATTATGGCAAAAATCGTCAAAGAAAACGTTGTTTTTGGGTTTGCGATCGCCTAATCTTTGTGCTGAACATTGATATTTTTCTGGAAATCTCAGTACAAATCTTATCCTCAACCTCCGCAAGAGCCTGCCCATTGAAGCGAATATGCGATCGCTTAATAAGCTGTTCTACATTTAATTTGCACATAAGACGCGGGCAAGATGCCCGCACTACAAGAATTGTACGTTTTTAGGTCATGCAAGTTAGACGTGGTTGAGCTGATCAATTTTTAATCTAAAATTATGAGATAAGTAAGTAGGCGTGAATATTTATCATTGGGATTAGGCAGGAGG
>NZ_JAYGHN010000050.1:0-29248 GCF_034931845.1 Calothrix sp. UHCC 0171 | reverse complement strand
AAAGTTTTCAATGGGTAAAGCAGTTGAGCGAATACCTATAATAACTTTATTAGAACTAGCATCTTCAATAGATTGTGAGATAACTTTAGTCGTACCGACAGTTGAAATAAGAATAGATAATAGTAAAGAAGTGATTAAGTATTTCTTTTTGAGATTATGGTTAAAAAACATAAGATAATACTGAGGTTAAATAGTTTCCACTGGTATTGTCGCCATCAAATAAGCACAGTGTGATGTTCAAATCTCTTACTGGACTTTTGTGTGATTACGTAAAAGTTTTGAGTAAAAAGTGGTTTGGTATTTATTTTGCGACCGTAAGAAATTATACGGAATCGCAACTTGAAATGATTATACAAATAATTCAATATTAATTACTTGGTATCAGGCGGAATTATAATTTTTTTCAACGATCGCGCAGCAACTCCTCTGGAAAACCGCATTTATCCACCAATAATCACTCATTCGCTAAAAACCAACAAACCTGCTAGCATTAAATTTGATGCTAATTTGATGCATGATCGATTATGCTAAACATCAGTCGAGATATCCATTCCCTTTCCAGCTTCAAGCGCAATACTTTGGAATTTATCGAACAAATGAAGCAGACAGGGGAGCCTGTTGTGCTAACAGTCAACGGAAAAGCCGAACTCGTCGTTCAGGATGCCGAATCTTACCAAAAATTACTCGATGCCTTGGAAAAATTAGAAGCGATCGCCGGAATTAAGAAAGGATTGGAAGATGTAGAAGCTGGTAGAACTAATTCTTTGAGTGAATTTGAGCGGGAAATGCAGCAGAAATATGGCATTTCAAGTTAGATTGACTCAGATAGCGAAAACTGAAATCGATGCAGCTTATTCTTGGTTGAGAGAGCAAAATCCGGAATTTGCTGATAAGTGGTTTCGAGGATTAATGGATACAATTGCAACTTTGCAGGACAAGCCTTTGCGATGTAGTCTAGCTGTTGAAAACGATGCATTTACAGAGGAAATTCGTCAGCTTATTTACGGTAAGTCAAGAAATAAGTATCGAATTTTGTTTGAAGTTCGGAAAGAGACTGTTTTTGTACTTCATGTCCGTCACAGTTCGCAAGCACCATTGACAGGTATTGAAGAAGAATATGAGTAAGGTTGCTTTAAAATAGTGCGTTAGGAATAAATCCATAACGCACCTAACTTATCTACTCACTTCCTGACAAACTTGCGCTTCCTGCCAAAGTTTATGCAGGAAAAATTCAGTCCGATCGCTCATTCTTGTCACAAATACCCCATTTGCATCTTCGCAACCACTAGAAATCCAAGAACCATACAAAGTCACTTCTATATACTCAGAATCGCAAACACAAACAGTAATTATTTCGCGATCGCTGCATATTGCCAACCTTTTTAGCATCTCGATTCCTGGTAAATCTACAGGCAGCAAAAACGAGGCAGTGCTGGGTTCGACGCAGAGACTTTGACCAACGCGCAGTGCCAAAATTACACGCGCTTGTACCCAGTCTTCCAGGGACTGAGTTAAATATTCAAGGTAAAAGTCAGTGTCCGTATACGTTAATTTCAGCATTCTTCATGCGCTCCTGTTACTCCAGGCTTGTTGCTTGCTTATCCATCCAAAACTGTTCTGCAAAAGCAATTGTTGGATGCATTGGTGCTTTGGGTTTAGTACGGGGGTGCATTCCTGCTTCATGGGGCATCTTATCTCCTTTTTTGGAGTTACACCGTTCACATGCAGTCACTACGTTATCCCATTTATGTTGACCACCCCGCGACCGAGGAATTACGTGGTCTAAGGTCAGGTGTTTGCTGCTACCGCAGTATTGGCAAGCATGGCGATCGCGTCGTAATACTTCCCGACGATTAACTGGGGGAATTTTCCAGGTACGTTCTGAGGAGGCAATTTTTAAGCGAATATGTTTTGGTACTTGCAGCACAATACTAGGAGAACGAATCTGCCAACCACTTGAGTCTGTAAAATCTAGAGGCTCGGCTTTTTCGGTTACTAACAACACAATTGCTCGCTTAATATTGACGCGACATACAGGTAAATAGTTTTGTGAAAAAACTACTACGGATTGCTCTAACACTTGCCTAAAAGGGTTCGTCACAGCTTTACTCCTCTTTTAAAAATCCCTACTAAAAACCCCCACTTCTCCTGTTTTGGGTGAAGCGGGGGTTAAAAGTTGACTTTACGGTCTTTTTTATCCCTATATCGGTACAGCACTCTTATTCCTGTACCATCCGCTTCTAATACTTGGTTTCAACGCTAGATTCAGCACGCTAATTCGGTTATGTGAAATCCGGGTATATCCATAATCTCGATTACCGTCATTTTGCTCTTGCCCAATTTGCTCTTGCCCAATTTGCTCTTGCCCAATTTGTACTGGAGCATGAGGAGCATCAGCAATTAAATTACCCATAAATAAATACTCCACTCCCACAACGCCGGATTCCCAATGAGATCGGGGACTGCGGGCGGATGTAGAAGTGGAGTTTGGGTAAACGGTTATCACAGAAAATTTCACCTATTGATCATTCCTTTAAACATACTACACTTGTATTACTATCCTGTCCATACTTATTAAGGAGAAAATCATGCATACAATCGCTCGCACTTCAACTACCGATATGGAAGTCACCAGCATTCGTTTAGAGCGAGAACTCAAAGACAAACTCAAAGAACTATCGGGAAGTCAAGGATATCAAGCTTTGATTCGGGATATCCTCTGGAATTTCGTACAGCAAAAATCTGGCGAGTGGAAACCTCGATTTTCCCGTGCTGATATCAGAGCCAGTATCGCCGCCACCGCACAGCAAGAAGAACGTTGCGTACTCACGGGACAAATCATTCCAGCGCAGCAACCAATGTTATTAGGATTAACAAGAAATGGCGATATGGTTCCTTTGAGTGTCGAGAGTTTAGCCGATTAGATATAAAACCAAGCGTAGTCTTGCTTGGCTTTTTTCAGAGAGTCGGGGGGACTACGCTGAAATCACGTATGACAAATGTATACAAACAATCAGGGTTTTTGTATTAATTCGTATTAATATTATTGAACTAAATAACTTTTTTGAGCAGATTTAACTTAATGTATATAACCCCATGTATATAACCCTGTACTTAGGTGAACTTGTCAAGTGATTTATTAGGGGTGTAATATCCCTTGACAATTTGTATGTATGAGAATATCAAGTAAATGCCATGTAACGAAAAGGAGTCATACAGCACCGTAAACATCCCTGTTTTTAAGTTGGTATTTAGCATACACGTTATTTCTTAACCCTGTGGTAAACACGGTTTTATCTCTACCCCAAAACTCAAGCCTTACTACTAGTGCAATTCATCAAGTCACGCTGAAATCAATAAAGTGTTGATTCTGAGAAATAGACGTAAGTGGTAACGCGGACAAGTTTAATAATTTTTTTTATGAACTCTAGCACAATTACGGTTTGTGTGTTGTTAGAGACGGGATATTCTAGGTCAGGGTCAATAAATTAATACAGAGCTTAACTATACAGTTTCTCCATTTCCCGTACTCTACTGTAGCAATATACCTCTTTGTATGCTGGCATATTTGTTGAATATACAGAGAAATTTTGTCATCTTGGAGGAAAGGGGCTATAACAGGTGGGAGAAAGTTTTGATACAAGTTCAAAGGATCATTGGGGTGTGGCTATGAATTTAGGGGTGGAAGGTATGCTAAGAGGGTGGGTACAACTAAAATGGGGAAAATATTTAATAGCGTGTCAGGAATGAAGCAGCGTTTCTCATCGCCGCTACAAAATTTAGATGAAGTAGACCGAGTACGTAAATACCCGCATGGAAAGCTGATGCAGCACCAGGAGGAACCAGCCCACCAGCTGGCACAAAAAATCAACAACATTGTTGCCAATACATCGCCTCAAGCGGGGATGTTGCAAGAGATTGCCCAATTGTTAGGAGCCGCATTTGAGATTGACTGCTGCTGTCTAGTATCTGTAACAGAAGATGCTACCTCCGAAGCGATTACTGCTAATTGGTGTAAGCCAGAGTATTTGGATTTATCGCACCCGGATGGAATTTTCTCGATGGAGCCAGTAGATTTGCCTGTAGTGCAGTGTGCTTCCGAGACTTTAACAATCGAATTTCCACAATTAATTGAACATAGCCTCATAATAGGATGTCAACAGTTACACATCCCCATCAAGTCGGTTTTGGGGATTTCGACAAGATTTGCTGGTAAGATTAATGGTGTTGTCTGCTTAATTAAATCGCAGCCCTATGATTGGAGTGAAGAAGAGAAGCAATTACTTAAATATCTAGAAACTTCATGTGCGATCGCATTTTCCCAAGTAGGACAAGCACAAATGATTGCTTCACAGCAGCAATTTGTCCAAACTTGTTCCCAACACCAAAGTTTAATTAAGCAGTTATCAATTTTGAGCCGCAGTAACTTGGAGTTAAATCAAATGCTCCAGTTGGTTCTGACTTCGACTGCTGAAGCCCTACAAGTCGATCGCGGTTTACTAATACTATTAAAATATACAGACCCCTTATTTAGAATTAGACCTAAAAAACAAGTTCCTAAGGCTAAGGCGACTGTAATTTGTGAATGGACAAAAAGTCCAGATGCTTACCGTAGCAACATCCCCGATGCTTTAGAACAACAGTCTTTTTTGATTGCCGATTGTGGACTATGTCAGCGTATTTTTATGGATTCTGGCAAGCCAATTGTCGTCAGCGATATGATCAATACTAGCGATGTCGCTAGCGCTACACCAATATTTGCCCTAGAAAAACTACCAGCAATGCTGTTAATGCCTTTGGAGAACCAAGGTAGAATTTTAGGGTTTTTAGTTCTTCAACAAAGTGAAGCTCGTACCTGGCAGGCAGCAGAAACTAATATAGTGGAAATGGTTTGCGCCCAAGTTAGCAATTCTGTGATTCAGTCACAAACACTGCGACAGGTGCAAATGCTAGTAGATGAACGTACAGCCCAACTCCAACGTAGTTTGGAAGTACAAGCAAAGTTATATGAAAAAACGCGACAGTATGTAGAACAGCTACGCGAACTCAATGAACTCAAAGATGAATTTTTGAGTAATATGAGTGATCGACTCCGCTACCCACTTACCAACATGCGGATGGCTATACGTAACTTGCGTCAGCCCAGTATTCAACCCGATCGCCAAGCTCGATATTTTGATATTCTCGAACAAGAGTGTTCTAAGGAAATTAATTTAATTAATGACCTCTTAACGCTGCAAAAACTAGAGACGCATCAAGAGCGTCCGCAATTAGAGAGTATAGACTTAAATACTCGCATCAAAGATTTAGCAAGTAGCTTTGAAAGCAAACTCTTAGAAAAAGGTATAAATACAGTTCTCGAATTACCGCCAGAATCCCTGAAAATCGAAACAGAAATCGAAAGCTTTGACCGGATTTTACAAGAATTACTTGCCAATGCGGCTAAATATTCCCAAGCGGATACGACAGTTTACTTGCGTGCTAGCCAGCAAGTTGTCGAACAAACTGATCGAGTTATGATTGAAGTAATCAACATCGGGCGTGGTATTTCTGAAGAAGAAGTAACTTACATCTTTGACAAATTCCGTCGCGGAAAAGGACGATGGACTCCCGGTACTGGCTTGGGACTAGCACTTGTCAAGTCTCTAGTGCAGCACTTAAATGGGGAAATTACACTTGCGAGCAATCAAATCGAAGATTCTGATTTCAGCAAGATTTGTTTTACCCTGAATCTGCCCCAATTCTCTGACGAAATTAAATCATAATCTTACCGTGACTGAACAATCTAACCCAGCAGCAGAGTTTCCTATTTCTGCTCCTCATGATACCAACACAGATTCTGATTTTGCATCCGATGCACCAGAACTGGAAGCTGTAGAAGTCGAAATCGCCAAAATAGCAGAACGTCAACGGCGAATTACTGCAAGAATTAAGATATTGCGATCGCCTGAAATCGTTTGGAAAGTGCTAACTGACTACGAAGCTTTGGCTGATTTTATTCCCAACCTCGCCAAAAGCAGTCTTTTAGAACATCCGACAGGTGGCATTCGTCTTGAACAAATTGGTTCGCAGCGTTTACTCAACTTTAACTTTTGTGCCCGCGTTGTTTTGGACTTGGAAGAAAAATTTCCCCAAGAAATTACTTTTCAGATGGTTGAAGGTGATTTGAAGGAGTTTTCTG
Source organism: Calothrix sp. UHCC 0171 (assembly GCF_034931845.1). Classification (NCBI taxonomy): domain Bacteria; kingdom Bacillati; phylum Cyanobacteriota; class Cyanophyceae; order Nostocales; family Calotrichaceae; genus Calothrix; species Calothrix sp. UHCC 0171. The sequence continues at coordinate 23,067 of NZ_JAYGHN010000050.1, read as the reverse complement.
GCAGTTGGCAATTACAGCCATGTTCTGTAGATAATCAGTCAGGAACTAGTCTTTGCTACAGCATTTTTGTACATCCTAAACGCATAATGCCTATAGGAGTTATTGAACGCCGCTTAAGTAGTGATTTGCGGGTAAATATGTTCGCAATTCAACAACGAGTGGAAACACTACATTAAGCAATCGAGGTTACTGCGATCGGAGGTCGGGAAAATGTCAGGTTTGGACTCGTTTAGAGACACAAAACCTAACTCTTCTGAACCTAACTTGCCTGAAAATAATTAGTACCCCCAGGGGAATTCGAATCCCCGTTACCTCCGTGAAAGGGAGGTGTCCTAGGCCTCTAGACGATGGGGGCGCGTTGGACTCAACAATATATAAATTAATGTTTTTTGCAATAGATGTCAATAGCTTGGGCGAGAAATTTTTTTTGAGAAAGGGAAAGGAGAAAGAAGTAGGAAAATATGTATGAGCAATAGTTAATGTCTTTGCTAAACCAGTAAATATCGTAAGATACTTAAACTATGTATGAAATTAAATATGAGTTTATTCAGGAACAAGCAGAGGTGTGTTGTTGCACCCAGTAAGTTGAGAATTGACTATTCTTTACAGAAGATTTTGGTAACGATCACTCAAAATCCATAACATGGAAGCATCCTTTGACATCACCTTGCAAATGGTGATTACTGTTATTGCCGGAATTAGCGCCCAGGTGTTAGCTGCTTATCTGAGGCTGCCCAGCATTGTATTTTTACTGCTGTTTGGGATTCTGCTAGGTTCAGATGGTTTGGGCTTATTGCACCCGCATTTGTTAGGAACTGGTTTAGAAGCTATTGTGGCACTGGCAACAGCAATAATTCTATTTGAAGGTGGACTCAACCTCGATTTACGCGAATTGGGTAAAGTTTCGGTGACACTACAATTGCTGGTGACTTTGGGGACGCTAATCACCCTATTGGGCGGCTGTTTGGCTGCACATTGGTTGGGTGAATTTCCTTGGGCGATCGCATTTTTGTATGCTTCTATTATTGTCGTCACTGGACCAACTGTAATTAGTCCTTTACTCAAGCAAATTAATGTTGATAGGCAAGTGGCAACGCTTCTGGAAGGCGAAGGAGTTTTAATTGATCCCGTGGGGGCAATTTTAGCTTTTGTTGTCCTCGATACCATTTTAAATGGCGACTCCGATCCCAAAATAGCAGTTATCGGTTTATTTGTCCGTTTGAGTATTGGTGCAGCTATTGGCGCAGTGGGAGGCTATATTATGAGCCTAATTTTCAAGCACGCCAATTTTCTTTCTTTTGAGTTAAAAAATTTAGTAGTATTGGCTGTACTCTGGGGATTATTTGCTTTAGCACAGACAGTTCGTACCGAATCTGGAATTATGACAACTGTTGCCGCAGGTGCTGTATTTGCAAACTCATCGGTGCCAGAAGAACGCTTGCTCAGACGATTTAAAGGACAACTTACAATCCTCAGCGTTTCCGTACTATTTATTTTACTGGCTGCTGACCTCTCCATGAAAAGCGTATTTGCTTTGGGATGGGGCAGCTTACTTACTGTTTTGGTGCTAATGTTCGTCGTGCGCCCAATCAATATTCTTTGTTGTACCTGGAATAGCGGTTTAAGCTGGCGACAAAAACTGTTTTTAAGTTGGGTTGCGCCACGAGGAATCGTTTGTGCCTCCGTCGCTTCTTTGTTTGCAATTTCCCTCACACAGCATGGGATTAATGGTGGTGATGCCATCAAAGCTTTAGTTTTTCTCACTATTATTATGACTGTTGTCTGTCAGGGGTTGACAGCAGGCTGGATAGCCAATCTCCTGCAAATTACCTCCAAGCAGGCGACGGGAATAGTTATTGTTGGTTGTAATCCGTTAAGTTTGCTAATTGCGCGATTATTCCAGCAAAGGGGCGAAAATGTAGTCATGATAGATACAGACCCAAAATCTTGTCAAGCTGCTGAAGCTGATAAATTACGTGTAATTATCAGTAGCGCCCTCGATACGGGTGTGTTAGAAGATGCTGGCTTGGATTCAGTGGGTACATTCTTAGCAATGACTAATAATGGTGAAGTAAATTTTGTTTTAGCAGAACGTGCAGCCGAAGAATTTAACCCACCCAGGGTTTTGGCTGTCTTTCCTCGTGCCTCGCAAGCAAATAGTAATAGTAATAAAGTCAGTCAAGCTTTTATTTCTGAATTTAGTATTAAGACTTGGAATGAATACTTAGATGATGGCAGAGTGACATTAGGAAAAACAACTTTAAATGGTGATAACTTCCAAAATCAACAAGCCTATTTAGAGGCATTAATTGATAGTGGGGAAATCGTGCCAATTTTGATTGAGCGTGACAACAGGTTACAAATAATACCAGTCACACAGGAATGGGAAATAGGCGATCGCATTATTTATCTTTTACACGATCCGCGACCCGATTTATTAAAAAGATTATCCGATACCAAAAAATATACCAGATTGGCGATCGAAAATATATTGGAGGTGGAAGAATCCACTATTCCCAAATTAGCTCAACTTTCAACCAATGTCAGGGGAGAGTCGGAAGTCAAAACTTGATGGCTGAGTATTGAAATTTTTGGTTTCCAAGTCCCGACATCTCTCCCTTTCATTTTTTAATTCTGATTCACAGGCGATCGCAATTCGTTTTCTATTATCTCCTGAGCGGTTTGTTTTTCTTGCCAAAATATGCTAACTAAATGCACGATTGCGAGAATCAGAGCAATCACAGAAATAACATAACTATGGATAGTGTATAAATGTTGGATAGTAACACTATCAATCCCACCCCCACCAGTCAAAATATCCCGAAGTTGATGCCCGATTAAGGGAATAGAACCAATAGTGCCAAGTTCAAGATTAAATCGCCAATAACCCTCTTGACTCCAATCAAGAATCATTGCTGTCCAACCAAGTCCAATCGCACTCAGGGTAAATAGAATTCCACTTACCCAAGCAATTAACCAACTCCGGCGAAATTGTCTGTTGAGGAACATCAACACAATTTGAATTAATCCAACTGCAACTACCCCATTCCCGGCGATGTGATGAGCTTCCAAGAACAGCCATCCGTAGGAAACTTCTGTACTAATTTTGACTAGTGATTCATATGCTTTACCTGCTGCTGGCTCATAGTAAAAGGAAAGTAGCACTCCCGTGGTTGCACCAATCAAAACTAAAGTAACAATTGCTACTGATAATAAAGTTGTGATTCGCCGCAAAGTAATATCGAATTGGGTCGTTTGCATCGCTAACCCATCCTTGCTTTTTGCTAAGTGTATACTTTTATGACAATTTTAACTAAGAAATGTAAACAATGACTAGTTCTCAAGTATGAAGTTGCTGATTTGACATTAATTCTCCTAAATATATTTAAAATAGTGAGAGAGGATGATTTCGGGTAAATGTTGTAGTATTAATAAAAGTTAGTTTGGTGTACTAACAAGTCTGGCAAGTGTAAGGAGAAGGCATTCTACTTGTGCGTAGCAGTATCCTGTTTAGACTTTCCAGCAGAGAGCTTTTGATTGTGAAGGGACGCATTACTTGCTTGATTAACTTATATAAAGATAGATAGATAGACCAAGAATAGATAAAATAGCTAGCCTACATTAACCGAAGTGAGTGAACGGAAATAGCCATGTCTTACGCCTCCTTTCTGAAGAATATACCAGAAGTATTAAGTCAACCGACTGGAATTGCGGCATTAGCTTCGCTGGGTATCCACGGTGCGATCGCCTTTATTTTACCGTTGATGCCTGTGCAGTCATCGAAATCTGCCAAAGAAGCCAGTACAACTCCTAAAGCTGTTGGACTGACTCAGTTAACTCCCGCAGAACAAAGCCGTCTTCCCCAACAAGCACCCTTACTTCAGCCCAGTATTCAAGCGCAATTACCCCCATTACCCGGTCAGATTTCATCCCTACCAGCCCAGCAACAATTACCCCTCAGCCTGCCAAATACAATATCAGGATTACCGCCTGCACCACCACCTGGTTCGACTGCTTTATCTTTGCCACCTCTGGGACGAACTCCTAATTTCAGTGTTTCTTCCCTACCGAGAAGTAACTCACTGAGCTTAAGTCGTCGCGATTTGTTCATAAATCCCAATTTTTCTTCAAATCCAGGTTCATCGGTAAATATTTCTCGCCTTCCTCGTAGCAGCCGAATTAATACTATCAATAGTGATATTGCTTTTGGTTCGCCTCGACAGATAACACCCAGTAATTTGCCAGAACCACCAGTAACCCCAAGTGCGAATTTCCCAGTTGCACCACCACCATTATCTTCGGAACTAAACACTAGTACAGGTGATGATGTTGCAGCTGCAATACCTTCTCAATCGGAAAATCCCACAACCGTCACACCTGATCAATTTATTGCACCTGTTGATAACACACCACAGTCAACAGGCGGTAACTACACCTTGGCAGCACAACCTGTTACGCAATTTCCAGCCCAATCTGGTGGTATTAACCAGATTGCTACGACTTCCTCAAGTACAGATACAACTGCCCAACCCAACAATCCGATTCGGGAAAATACACCAGTCAATGTATTAACTGCAACGGGTGCAGTGAAAAAAATAAGCATGTTAGATGCTTTTTCCGAAGCCAAAAAACAGTATCCAGAATTGGAATTTTCCGGCGCACCAATTCGCTTAACTATGCCTCCAGCACAGCTCGAACGTAATGTTGAGGTAGCGGTGAGAATGGATCGAGAAAATAAAATTGATTCAGTTCAACTTCTGGGTGATGGGATTTCTATTCCTTCAGCGAGTAAATTAGCTATCAAAGAACGTTTGTTGCAATATGTAAACGAAAATCCAGTTGCGGTAAATGGAAAAGCAAAATTATTTACCTTCCGAATTTCACCGGATGGAGCAGCTAGCAACGATAAACCTGCTGAGAATAAGCCTGCCAATAGTCAGTTATCAACAGAAAGCGATCGCAAATTACCGACACAACCTGAAAATACACCTGCATCTGTTGTACCGCAAGATGCTCCAACTAAACCAGAGAATGGTTTGCAGTTAAATAATAACAAGCCTGTGATTGTACCACAGGTTAATACTCCCCGTCCCAATTCCACTCTTCCAGCAGTAAATCAACCCGCAAACGAAGTATCACCAGTACGGGAAAATCGCCCAGTTCCACCAAAACTGCCAAACTTTAAACCGAAAGAGGCACCAAGTCCATTGGACAAAGTTGAACCCGCGCCACCATTACCAATCAAGCCAGCCAACGAACAACCAAAAGTTCGCACTCAACCAATACCAACACGTCCAATATCTGCACAACCCTTGATTGAGAAATTACGTGACAGTAAAAATCAGTCGTCTTCTGCTGAAGAAAATACCCAACAGACAAGTGTGATTCAGAAGTTACGCCAGTTTAAGCAAGAGGAGGATAATACCCAGCCTTAATTGCGGGTGCTGACTGATGAAAAAAAGAGACAAGAAAGAGAGGGAGTATCTTTCTTTCTTGCTCCTTACCATCCTTGCTCGGCTTTTTGAAAAACGAAAGCAGCCACTTCCAAAATTTCCTGTTCGCTTAATTTGCTTTTGAAAGCGGGCATGGCATTTTTGCCATTTGTCACCTGGGAAACAATTGCTTGGATTGAGTCTGTATTGTAATTATCTAAGTATTGGGATAGAGCTTGCTTTTGCAATGTCTTTTGAGATATGAGAATATTACCTCCTCCAAGGTGGCAGGAAGCGCAATTATTTGTAAAAATTTTGCCTCCGTTGGATACATCAACTGCTATTGCAGTGTGAAAAAATGCAAACCCAAACTGAGCGATCGCACATAAACTAATTACAATAATCTTGATTAGATTTAGTAGATACGGTGGATACAATAGTTATTCTCCTTACCCAAAAGCTGTAACAACTTAAAAATAAACTTTACTTTCACTATTCTATGGTTGCAGCAAGTCTTTATGGTAAGTATTTATCTATCTACTGGGTTAAGGCTAAATAAGATTTTTATCCTCTAGATTTTCTGTCGTATGCAGTTGTAGATATTTTTGTCTGGAAAATTACAATACAGAATTTATTTTCAAGATTAAGTTTAATAATCATTGAGAAATTATAAATTGGTTTAAGTAGAACGGCGCAAATAAACCGTAGACGCGGAGCGGCTTCTCGCAGAGTAGTATATAACGAAAAGTAAAGTTACCTAAAACTCTATTCCCTTCTGCCTTGTCATAACGACAATTTTTAACACCGACCTACTTACAGAGGCAAGTTTATCCCTGGTTTAGGTAAATACTTCCATTACTCCTAACAAAGAATAAACCCACCACTGTATTCGAGATTTTGGTTTGTCACTTGCTGGGTATTAATCCCAAGATGAATAATTGGGAAAAATTGCAATGTTACACGAGTGACAAAGCAACTAGCCTTCAACAACAATTTTGCCAACCATACCAGCACCACGATGAGGTTCGCAGTAGAAAGTATATTCGCCAACAGGAGCATCTGTGGGGAAGGTAGTTTCTTGTACTTGCCCTGGGTTCATCATTAACTGTTTGTGTGACAATGCTTTGGCAAAATCTGCGCTTTTAGCAGCATTTTTTACGCCATCAAAGACAACGTTGTGGGGTGGGACTTTATTATTTACCCATTTGATGGTGTCACCTGGTTTAATAGAGACTTTCGCTGGCTCAAATGCGAGCATACCTTTATCGTTACCTAGTTTGATTGTGTAGGTTTCCGCCGCAGCGCTAGGTACGAAAACAAAGAAACTGCTAACGACTAAAACAACTGTCAATGCAGCTAAACTCAAGCGTCGCAGACTCGCCGCTATAGATTTCATGATTTCTCCTAACAAGTAAATTAATTTGCTCTTCTTTATTTTAAATACAATTTTGACCAAATATGACAATCCGTCATAGATAAATATGACAATTTGTCGTAGATAACAAAAATTTGAGATTGAGGAGCCAGGAGAAGTAGATTTTTATTGAAAATAATTATCTTTCCACTCTTTCTTTAAGCGGAAATTTCAACATTGGCGGTGTCTTCCTCTAAGACGGGTAAATCAAACCAAAAGGTTGTGCCAACACCGACTTCGCTGACTAAATGCACTATGCTATGGTGTTTGTCAATGATATTGCGGACAATTGATAATCCCAAACCCGTGCCTTCTAAGGTGTGAACACGGTTTTCGACGCGGAAAAAACGGTCAAAAATCGCTTCTTGATCTTCGGGAGCAATACCAATTCCCGTATCGGATATTTCTATTCGCACCCGTGATACTGGTTTTGGTGAATTTGACTTAACTGTGATTGGATAAGCACGAAATGCAACTTTGCCCCCAGCTTTAGTAAACTTGAGGGCATTACCGAGTAAATTGCCAAATACTTGCAGTAATAAATCGTAATTGCCGATTACTAAAGGCAAACTAGATTCCACCTCTTGGAAGAGTTCGACACCCTTATCCTTGGCGTTGAGTTGGTAAGTACGAAGCGTTTGTTCAATCGCTTGAGTTAAATCGATCCCATCTAAGTTGTAGCTGCGACCGGACTCCAAACGTGATAAATCTAATACATCATTAACTAGTCTTGTCAAACGGTCAGTTTCGTTATTTACTGTTGCTAAAAAGTCTTTGCGTTGCTCTGCGCCTAAATCTTCACCGTAATCATGCAGAGTTTCAATGTAAGTTTTGATATTAAATAGAGGAGTTCGTAATTCGTGGGAAATATTACTAATAAACTGGCTCTTCGCTTCATTGAGTTCCACCTCACGAGTAATATCCTGAACGGTGATGGCAATACCTCGAATACTTTCCCGTTGGAGGTTGAGAACCGTAGTCAGGAGAATGCGGATAGTACGCTTCGTAGGTTGTGCTAATGGAATACGAAACTCAGCACTTTCGCGATCGCCCATTGCCATTTCGTAGAGGGGGCGGGTGATTTCCATTTGCACTGCGATTGGTAGTTTATGGAGTACGTTAGTACCGACTACTTCTTCCCCTTCCCAACCAAAAATTCGTCTGGCGGTGGGGTTAACGAGGATTACCTGCATGTTATTGTCGATTAAAACAGCACCGTCGGCAATAGTTGATACCAGGGTTTCCAGTTTGGCTTTTTCGGCAGTTAATTCCTCAATATTTTGTTCTTCATAGCTTTCTAAGCGCTCCGCCATATCATTGAAGCTGAAAATTAGTTCTCCTAACTCTCCACCCAGGGGTAAATCGATACGTTGTTTAAAATTTCCCGCCGCAATTTGTTTCACACCAACCAAAAGCTCTTTAATGGGCTTGGTAATTGTCAAAGCATTCACTACCCCAGCCAAAATTACCATTACCCAAATTGTGATAAACACGGCAATGGTGACATCGCGAGTAAAGTTAGTGGAAATAACAGCCGTTTGGTTGGGATTAATCCCAATCGCCAAAACCCCCAGATATTTACCATCAGCTTTGAGGGGGACAAATACATCTGTTACTTCGCCATCAGGAGATTGATGCTGCCGCACCATTGGCTTTTCGACATCAGCAGCATAGTCATCGGGTAACTGGATGCGTCGTTGAATCGTGAGGGAATTTTCCACCTCCGGTTCCCAAAAAGGAATACCAAAAAAGATTTTTCCTGTTTCGTCAGCGTAAAGCATGTAACGGACGCTGGAAGTGCTACTGTAGAACCTTTGGGAAAATTGAGCCACCTCGGTGAGATTTTGATCAGCGATTAGGGGAGAAACATTAGCAGCCAGCAACAGCCCCAAATCTCGACCAAAACGGGTGTCGTTGAGCCTAGCATCCTGTTGAATAGTATTCACAGCCCAGAACGTCAACCCACTCATAACCAGAGACACAACCAGAGTCGCAGCCGCCAACAGCTTAGTTTGGAGAGTAAACTGCGACCACCAAGTGGCGATCGCTTCTCGAATAGAAGTAAAAACAGCAAACATATTAAATATATTTCTTTAATTTAGTTGTTAATAGTTTTTGCAAACCTAACAACTAAAAAAGTAACAGTTTATTTGCTAAATAGGTAACGGGGAAGGGAAGAAGAGGGAAAAGAGAATAATTAATGACTCCTAACTCATCACTCTATGCCCAATATCTCGTCGATAATACATGCCTGCAAACTCGATCTTGGCAATCCCAGCATAGGCGCGATCGAGTGCTTGTTTAAAATCGACACCAATAGCTGTGACGTTCAACACCCTTCCCCCATCACTAACAACTTGGGAATTCTGTAGCTTGGTTCCGGCATGAAATACTGTTGCCCCGGTAATTTCTGCTGCTTGTAAGCCAGTAATTACCTTACCCTTGGCATAATCCCCTGGATAGCCGCCAGAAGCAGCCACAACCGTCGCCGATGCCCCATTCTTCCAAGTAATGGGTGGCATATCTCCTAAACGTTGCTGTACGCAAGCTAGCAGTAAATCCTCCAAAGGTGTATCCAACATTGGTAAAATCACCTGGGTTTCCGGGTCTCCAAAACGGCAATTAAATTCTAAAACCTTAAATTCACCATCTGGTGCAACCATCAACCCTGCATATAATACCCCCCGATAATCAATTCCCTTCCCCCGCAAAGCAGCGATCGTCGGCTCCAATACTTCTGTTTGCACCCTTGCCATCATTGCCGACGTTGCCACCGGAGCAGGTGCATATGCCCCCATGCCGCCAGTATTTTCCCCCGTATCGCCTTCACCAACCCGTTTGTGGTCTTGTGCGGGTAATAAAGGGCGAATTGTCAAACCATCAGTTAATGCCAAAACCGATACTTCCTGCCCCACCAAGCATTCTTCAATGACAACAAAATTACCAGCACTACCAAACTGTCCAGCAAATATGGCATCTAAAGCAGTTTCCGCCTCCGCGATCGTTTGGGCAACGATGACACCTTTCCCAGCCGCCAAGCCATCAGCCTTGACAACAATTGGTGCGCCTTGTGATTTTAGGTAAGATTTTGCGGCGACAATATCCGTAAATACCGCAGCATTGGCAGTGGGAACCCCCGCTTCTTGCATCAAAGCTTTTGCCCAGGCTTTACTGGCTTCGATTTGTGCCCCCATTTTGTTAGGACCGAATACCACTAATCCTTGGGCTTGCAGGTAGTCAGTAATACCTTTTGCTAGGGGCACCTCTGGTCCGACAACCACTAAGGAAACACCTTCGTTTTTGGCTAATTTAGCCATTCCCTGAAAATCATCAACTGCAATATCAACATTTTGACAGCCTGCAAGAGTAGCTGTTCCCCCATTCCCAGGGGCACAAAAAACCCGTTCAATTTTCTGAGATTGCAACAATTTCCATGCCAGGGCATGTTCGCGCCCACCATTGCCAACAACTAAAACTTTCACTGTTTTCGAGTTCTCTGTTTGAAGTTTCCCTCTTGAAGTGTCCCAATTTAGAGTGCGATCGCGCAAGTCCTTTGATGTTTTCTCTGGGTAAACAATAGTTCAACTACTGAGGAGCTTTGGGAAACAATCATAGTAAAGTAATAGAAGTTTTCTCAGTATCAAGATTAATCTTTATCTTTTGAATTCAATCCAAATTTATCAAAATATAGGAATATGGCGAAAATTATTGTTACAGGTGCAGCAGGTTTTATCGGTTCACATATAGCCGAAACGCTATTAAAACAAGGCGAAGAAGTTATTGGGGTTGATGAAATTAACGACTACTACGACCAAAATTTAAAACGTAAAAATATTGCTCATTTACTCAATTATGCAAATTTTCAATTGATTGAAAATGACATTCAAGTTCTTGACTGGCATAATTTGCTACAAGAAACTGAGGTTATTTACCATCAAGCTGCACAAGCAGGTGTTCGTGCTTCCTGGGGTAAAGGTTTTCGTTCTTATACAGAACGTAATATCAACGCTACACAAATTTTACTGGAAGCAGCAAAAGACGCAAAAAATCTCAAAAGATTGGTGTTTGCATCAACCTCTAGTATTTACGGTGATGCTGAAATCCTGCCAACTCATGAAGGTATTTGTCCGGCACCAGTTTCACCCTATGGTATCACTAAGTTAGCGGCTGAAAGATTGTGTGGACTATATCAGAAAAACTTTGGCGTACCATTTGTAGCATTACGGTATTTTACAGTATATGGTCCTCGCCAGCGTCCAGATATGGCATTTCACAAATTTTTCAAAGCTGTATTAGAGAACGAAGCTATTCCTGTTTATGGAGATGGAGAACAAACGCGAGATTTTACATTTGTCAGTGATGCAGTCGCGGCAAATTTAGCAGCAGCGACAGTACCAGAAGCCGTAGGACAAATTTTTAATATTGGTGGGGGCAGTCGGGCTGTCTTGTCGGAAGTATTGACGATGATGGAGGAAATTGTCGGTAAGCCCATTAAGCGTAACCACATCGAGAAAGCAATGGGTGATGCTAGACACACGGGTGCAGATATCTCGAAGGCACAGAAAATATTGGCTTGGCAACCACAAGTGTCGCTACGGGAGGGTTTAACTCAAGAGTGGCATTGGGTGAAGGAATTATATTAAATTTGCTCAAATCATCATTTTTGAATTGGGGATTGCTATTTGAATTTTTGAAAACCCTTAAATTTCATTAGGACTTACGCAAAGAAACCCGGTTTTTATGCAAAATCGTTGTTTTGACGAGCAGATATCGACTAAGAAACCCGGTTTCTGGCTTCACGTGCGTAAATCCTGCTCATTTTGGTGAATTTGGGGATCATTATTATTACTGATGCTCGTAATGCACTACTCGTAAGGATTTAGTGCATTACGATATTCCATAAGAGTGCATTTACAATCATGATTTTGTACCTAATTCTTTCATCAATACAAACCGAATTCTCATACCCTCACATCTTGAAAGCTTGCCATAAAAACAGGAAACACGGGGATAAATCCCCTTGAGTCGTGTTTCATCCCCTCTCTAAAGAGTAGGGGTTCTCACACTCCCACTATGCTTTGATAGGATATCTTCTTGGGAAACAATTTATGATCAACTCAGTTCTGTACATATGTGTCGCCTGTCAAGCACTATTTTTAACCTATGGTATCCATTACATCTAATCGCTATAGTTTCTTATTAAAATCAATCCCGAAACTCCGTATAGTTACGCTCGTATTATTTTCATCATTATTTTTGCCTCCAGTTCTGAAAATAGAACCAAGTTGGGCTGATTCCGCCACTCATCTACATATTCAACAGTTACAACAAGGAACTCCAGAACAGCGCCAGCAAGCAGTAAAATCCCTGGTAAATATTGGTAAGCCAGCAGTCTCCTCATTAATTCAAGCTTTAGAGCATCAAACACCAGAGGTTCGCGCTCATGCTGCTAATGCCTTGTCACAAATGGGTGATGATGCTGCACCTGCTTTACCTGCACTCTCAAAGGCATTACAAGATGAGGATAAAAATGTCCGTACTGAAGCTGCGAGGGCTTTTAATAGCATTGGTAGACGGGCAATGGTTCCCTATCTAGTTGCTAATTTACGTCATGAAAACCCTTCAGTACGTTATAGTGCCGTACATGCCCTAACTAGACTGGGTAAATACGCGCAATCTGCTGTACCCACATTGGTACATACCTTACAAAATGATCAAGAAACTTGGGTTAGGTTGACTGCTGCTTCTGCCTTGGGCGGTATTGGAGTTAATGCTGTAGAATCTTTACCAGCTTTAGTAGGTGGTTTGGAAGATCGAGATATATCAGTGCGTCATAATGCAGCTTATGCTTTAGGAGCGATCGCATTAAGTTTCCAAGAGCAGGGTAATCAAGTATCTTCCTCGGATTTAGATAAGATAATACCACATTTCGAGACAGCTTTGAAAGTTATGCAAAAACCAAATTGGAAATTTAGAGAACAAGCCATTACTTCAATTAGTGTGCCCTTAGCAGCCTTAAAGAAGGTGCAAGGACAACGGTTCAAGAAGAATTCTTTATTTTACTTTTTCCCTTGGTTTTCAGTAATTGCTAATAATTAGTTTATTAATTTTTATCAACGATTTATAAGTTCAAAAGAATGTATTTTGTCAACAAAATTATGAATATATTTTTGATGATTGTATTTTTGTAAAACTAATTCATATCCTCGTTGTGCTTGTAACTCTGCTTGTCGGGGATTTTGTAATAAGTTGACAATTGCCAAGCGTAAATCGTTGGCATCACCTTCTCTCACCCCTGTAACTATTCCCGCTTCAATCAATTCTTGGATAATTCCTGGTGATTTTGTAATTATGACGGGGCGACGACATGCCATCGCTTCAAACATGACACTCAAACCTGCTTGATAGTTATTTTTAAATAGAGGAATGACAACAATGTCCGCATCGCGATACAATTGGACAAATTCCAACCATTCGTAATCACGACAGGACATATTATTTGGTAGCATTTTGGGAAATGCTTGAGGATTTACTTTTACATTCGGTGAAGTTGCACAGATTTTGACATCAATATCTAAATCTTCTGTTGCTGCGGCAAGGGTACGATAATCGCGTTTTTCTAATCCCCCACTAGCAATTACTGGACGGATTTTGTCAACAGATGCAGAACCTGGTGTAAAAAAAGAGATATCTGTAGGTTGTTCAGAAAATAGAGATACGCGATTTTCTGGTAAATGGAGATACGCACGTAAAAATTCGGCGATACCTGGGGTATAAGTGAGAAACAAATCTATTTTGTCTCTGACTCGAAATAACTTCAACGCCAAACGTCCCCGCAGTCGATTGATATTGTGGATAAGCACTAAAATTTTGGGGCGTTTTTTCTTCGCCCCACATAATTCTGCAACTGGAATCCCCACATCTTCCCCAGTGCAAAAAACCACATCTTCTTCGGTTAGCTGTTGAGATAAATGGCTTGCTAGTAGCCAATGCTCAGGGTTCCCAACCAAGTGCCTGAGTGTGCCTTGCTGTTGGCATCCTATTTGCTCAAAAGTTTGCACATGTGATTCTTTAATATAATCTGCATTTGGCATGTGGATTCTAGCATTCAAAATTTGGCTAGCTTCCCACATGACATGACATGGACATTTCCCCGCTTTGGCATGACGATTAATAGTCTCTAAGTCAAATGCACGACTAAGTACAATGTGGTAATTCACAGTACTTCCTTTCCGTTAATTTTTATAGTTACTGGCTTGTTAGTTATTAATTATGAATACTGAATTAATGATTATCATGAAGTAATAACTACTAAACTATTAACAGAATAGGATACAAGTCACATTAGGGGAAGCTAAAATTAGGGATGAATGGAGCCATCAGGCATAATTGCACCCCGTAAATCGGTACTTTCTAAATTTGTACCCTCTAACTTGGCACCGTTTAAATTTGCACCTCCAAGATAAGTACCACGTAAATCTGCACCAGTTAAATCGGCACCTGTCAAATCAATTCTTTCTAAATTTAGACTTCTTAAATCTTCTTCACGCAAAACTGTATATCTCAAGAAACATCCGACACATTCTCGACTTCTTTTTAAGCGGCGTTTAAAGTCGGGTTTTGGTAGCGATCGCATGTTATTCTCAATCAGTAGAGGTGTGGGATATGGTTGGGGTGTTTGTAGGTGGGAAGCAAATGCGAGTACAGTCATTATTCCCAAGCTGGTGACAACTACTTTTGGAAGTTGGCGTTGGCATTTATCTTGGGTACTAGGAATAATTCCATTGGCAATATGATAATTGATTCTGTTCAATGCATTTAAAGCTGTGACAGCATTGGGAAAACGCTCCGCTTGACTTGGTGCTACCATTTTTTCTAGCCAGTCAACCCAATGTAGATTTAATTCGGGTAATAGTTGCTGGATTTTGAAGCGGAATGAATCATCGATTAAGTCACCAATTTGCGGAGATGGGGTTTGTGTCAGTAAGCAAATCAGAGTTGCACCTAAGCTATATAAGTCGGAGGCATTAGTTAATGGTTTGCCAAATATTTGTTCGGGTGGCATAAATCCTAATGTACCTTTGACGGTGGTACTAGCAGACATTTCTTCGTCGCTAATTCTTGCTAAACCAAAATCGACTAGATAAGTATTAAGTTCTCCATCAATCAGGATATTTTCTGGTTTGATATCGCGATGAATAATTGATGTTTCTTGTTGTTGTAAGTAAATTAAAATTTCTAATGAACTTGTGGCAATTTTACTGATGTTTGCTAAATTCAAATCCAGCAGTAAAAAGCATTTTTGAGCAAGATTTTGCGCGTTTTTATATTCTTGTACTAAACAAAATCCTGAGTTTGTTTCAAAGCTATTGATATATTTAGGTATTCGCGGATGGCTAATTTTTTTGAGTAATTCTATTTCCCTTTGAAAAGCAGTGAAACCAGACCAAGTTGCACCAATTGTGGCAAATTGAAACTGTTTAATCACAACTTTTTCTTGATTTTGAATATTAATGGCTTGGTATGTAACTCTGCCACCACAATAATTTTGTCCTAGGATACTTTCGATTTGATATCCTTGTTCACTAAAGTCAGGAAATTGATTTTTATGATTTAAGTTTTGATTTAAGTAATTATTGATATTTGGACTCACTTGATTGGGATTTTGATTGCGATTTTCCATCTTTATTGTCCCTACAGACTTAATTAATTACTGAATTTTACAGAAAGATAATAGAAATTAAGATAATAAAAACCAGGATGATAATTTAATTAATTTCTATATTTATTATCTTTTGACTACACTTTTACTGTAATTATCAATTACGACTAAGTTTCAGATTTTTACTCTTTTCTACCAAGCGAATGAATTCAGCCCGATACCCATCTAAATCCGCGCCAACTGATTCACGTGCCAGTTGTAATGTCGTATCAAAATTTGTAGAACCTTTATATTGGGAATCTCGTAACAACATCCCAAACATTGCGATCGCAGATGCAAATTTAAGATTATTTGATGCATTTTCTAATTTTGTTTCTGTATCTGTCACTGCATAACTGACAATTTGAGAAGTATTTTCTTGAGGTTGTTTATAGCGTAAGTTTACCTGCATGATTTCATTATTTTGAATAGCACTTTTGGCAATTGTTTGATTTTGATATTTTAGCGAGTCTACTTTTCCTAAAGAAATATTGCTCTTAACACCAACAGGGATAATTTCATATAAAGCTGTCACCGTATGTCCGGCTCCCAATTCTCCAGCATCTTTTTTATCATCGTTAAAATCTTGAGTTTGCAGCAAGCGATTTTCGTAACCGATTAAACGATAAGCTTGAACTTTTAGAGGATTAAATTCAACTTGGATTTTTACATCCTTAGCAATAGTGAATAAAGTTGCACCAAGTTCCTTTACCAGAACTTTTTTTGCTTCCAATAAACTATCTATATAAGCATAATTTCCATTACCCTTATTCGCGAGTTTTTCCATCTTTCCATCTTGGATATTACCTGTACCCAAGCCTAAAACAGAAAGAAAGACTCCACTTTGACGCTGCTGCTCAATTAATTTCACTAATTCTTCATCACTACTAATACCAACATTAAAATCACCATCAGTAGCTAAAATAACGCGATTATTTCCAGATTTAAGGAAATTATTGCGTGCTACCTGATAAGCTAATTCAATTCCTTCACCACCAGCAGTAGAACCACCAGCTTCCAATTTTTCCAGCGCATCAATAATTTTTTGTTTTTGTGAACCTGGAGTTGGGGGTAATACTAAACCAGCTTGTCCCGCATATACTGCGATCGCAACTTGATCGTTGGGACGTAATTGATTTACCATTAACCGTAGTGCAGATTTTAACAAAGGTAATTTGTTCGCATCTGACATTGAACCCGATACGTCAATGAGAAATACCAAGTTGTTAGCAGGTAACTTTTCTATTGGGGTATTTTGAGAATACAATCCCACTTGAACAAGACGATGTTGGGGATTCCACGGTGTTGGAGCAACTTCCGTGGTGACAGCAAAGGGTTTATTGTCGGTTAGTCGTGGATAATCGTATTTGAAATAATTAATCATTTCTTCCAGACGCACTGCATCTACTGGCGGCAGTTGTCCTTCATTAATAAAGCGGCGAATATTACTATAAGAAGCAGTATCAACATCAATGGCAAATGTCGAACGCGGATTGGCGCTGACAGCTTGAAATTCATTTTCGGGAAAACTAGAATACTGTTCTCGATTTTCCTCCACATCTGTCCTAACTCTGGTAGTAGGTGCAGTTGGTTGTAACTTATTTACTGGCTTTGGAACTGACTTTGAACTTTCCGATTTTGCTGCTACCCCAGGTTGCGCTTGCAAAGGAGCTTGATTTGTTGGTGACGGTTGCGAACCAGATGTATTTGTTGTTGCTATATCTTTACTAACGCACGCACCCAAATAATATCCAAGTAGAATAGCAAATCCCAAAATTTGTATTGTTTTTGGCGTAATTTTCATACTTTGCCAAGCCTTATAACTGAAGCATTTCATCCGCAGAGTCCCAAAACTGAAACAAGCCAATGTAATTGTTGTACTATTTGAATTCAGTTTTGAGATGCTTGGTTACAGAAAATGCAACACTAAGGTATTGGTTAAGGGGTGACAAGCCGAAACAATAACACTTAACTGTTGAACAAATTACTACTAATAATAAACTAACTAATGACTAGCGCTTGGTATTGGCGATCGCATCCTCTCAATCATCTTACAGGCTCGGATATTTTTACGCTTCTATTTAACTCAAATCCGCATTCTGATATTGCCACCATTTTAGAAAGTCCCTACCCCAACAATAGCGATAATCCCCAACTTACACGCTACTCGATTTGTGCGGGAAAACCACGAGTAATTAACGGCAAAGTGCAAATGTGGACACCCGAAGTTGGGGAAATTTTTCCTTTCCTCCAGGGTTTATTAACAAAAGGGCAAGAAAACGCAGAGAGAAATAGATGTGAGGATACATCCCCTCCCTCTCATCTTCCCTTTACAGGTGGTTGGTTAGGCTGGCTTGGTTATGATGTTGCTTGGGAAATCGAACAATTACCTCATACCAAAGAGGATTCACTACCGTTTCCCGTTGCTTTTTGGTACGAACCCGAAAATTTTGCAGTTTTAGATCATTGGGAACAGGTTCTCTGGCTGGCAGCAACCACACCAAATTGGTTAGATGAGGTGGAATCGAGGTTGGCAGCAGAGAATGGCTGTAGAAGGCGACAGGGAGAGGGATTTATTCAACAAATTGTCACCTCTTCCCCCCATCCCTCAGAATTATCTGCAAAATTTCTCTCTTCCCAGGAAGAATACGAACTTGCTGTTCAAAAAGCCAAAAAATACATTCAAGCAGGAGATATTTTTCAGACAAATCTATCTTTGCGTTTTACAACCCAAACCATAGCTTCAGGATGGGAAATTTACCAAGCCCTGCAAAAAATCAATCCTTCCCCATTTGCCTGCTATTACAGAACACCTTGGGGAGAAGTAGTTAGTTGTTCCCCCGAAAGATTGGTAGAACTACAGGATAAAAAAGCACAAACAAGACCTATAGCCGGAACGCGATCGCGTGGTATTAATAAAGAACAGGATGTAAAACTGGCAGAGGAATTACTCAATCACACCAAAGAACGTGCTGAACATATCATGCTCGTAGATTTGGAACGCAACGATTTAGGACGAGTGTGTGAGTGGGGCACGGTAAAAGTAGACGAATTACTGACTATCGAACGTTATAGCCACGTTATGCATCTCGTTAGCAACGTCGTGGGAAATTTAGCGCCAGATTGCCACAGCATTGATTTAATCCGGGCAATGTTCCCAGGTGGCACAATTACCGGCTGTCCAAAAGTGCGCTGCATGGAAATTATTGAAGAGTTAGAACCTGTCCGTCGCAGTTTATTCTACGGCTCCTGCGGCTACTTAGATATACAGGGAAATTTAGATTTAAATATCTTAATTCGCACATTATTACTGGCTCCAATCCAGGAAAATTCATCATTAAAAACAGTTTGGGGTCAAGTAGGAGCGGGAATTGTTGCCGATAGTGACCCGGAAAGAGAATGGTACGAATCATTACATAAAGCCCAAGCACAACTAGCCGCATTGGCGCAAGTCCTGACTAGGGAATAAGGAAGGAGTGAGGGCAATAATGGTTCGCTTAGGGAGGAAAAAGGTAAGAATAAGACTGGGAGCATCTATTATGTGCTATTGATTCTAAAAGCTAACCGCTAATAGCCATTTTTGCTTAACCTAAACGTATTGAGAGTGAGTCGGAAATAAAGAGAAATTGTCTATCTCTCAACTTTCTTCTAGCATCCCCTTTCCGCTTTTCCCTTTCCCCCTTACCATTGACTAGTGACCATTGACTATTGACTAAATGACTATTCGAGTGGGAACCGATATCGTTTACATTCCAAGAATTCAAGCATTAATAAACCGTTTTGGCAAACGCTTTTTGCAACGTGTGTATACTTCCATCGAACAGCAAAATTGCGGTTGTTGGCATACGCCAGAGGGGTTAAACTCTACTGAATGCGAAATGACTCGGATGGCGATCGCTAAGTTTGCAGGACGTTGGGCTGCTAAGGAGGCTGTTGTTAAAGCTTTGGGAACCGGATGGCAAGGGATTAACTACACCGATGTCGAAATTTGCCGCAGCGTAACTGGTGCTCCATTCGTCGTGCTACATAACAACGCCGCCAAAATTGTGGCAACGTGGGAAGATGGCGGAGAACCGCAAAGAAGTGGAAACACGGAGGATTTTTCTCTTTCATTTCCCCCCTCTCCACCGTCACCCTCCCCTTGCGAATGGCAACTCAGTTTGAGTCATGATCGTGATTATGCGATCGCAACCGCGATTTTTGTCTCTCGATGAACTTTCTCGATTGTCCCGAAGAACGCTATTGTGGACAGAAGTTCCCAGATTTTCGTATTTTAAGCAAATCTTCAGGCGATATCGGGTCGCGATCGTCTGAATTTTTGTTGGAGAGAGCGAAAAGATAATATGTACCCGAACAAACTGTATTAGATGAACTCAGAAAGCCCAGAAACTTACATTAATCATCCAACTTGGGGTTTGCTCTACAGAATTTGCATGGTGGATGAGAGCCAAGAACTTTTTACTACACTCTACGCTCAACGTCTATTTTTTGTTGTCACTGTTGAAGGCAAAAACATGAAGTTTCAGCCCATCGGACGTACCGAGGCTCGCATGATGTTAGAAAATCGTCTGCGAAATCTCCGACGAAGCGGACCTTCTTTTGAGTACGATCAACTTCAGGGTGTCTTTCAACGCACCTTCAACTAACATTCTGAAGTTTCGCTCTTCCCCAAGTGTTTATGAGCAACTCTAAGCGCGATTTCCTTGACGAGTCGCTACGTGAGCGCATCACCACTATTCGCTCTCAACTACCGCCTTCTGTCCGATTAATTGCCGTCACCAAAACCGTTCCTGCGGACATCATTCGCATCGCCTATGCCGCAGGAATCCGCGATTTTGGCGAAAATCGCATCCAGGAAGCCGCAACTAAACAAGCCGAACTCCACGATTTACTGGATGTCACCTGGCACTTAATTGGACATTTACAAACCAACAAAGCCAAAAAAGCCCTGGAACAATTCCAATGGATTCACTCCGTTGATAACCTCAAACTCGCCCAACGCCTCAACCAACTCGCTGGTGAACTCAATCTCCAGCCAAATATCTGTCTACAAATCAAAATTCTCCCAGACCCAAATAAATCTGGTTGGGAAATTCCTCAACTTTTGGAGGATTTATTTGCTTTAAATCAATGTAAAAGTTTACAATTTCAAGGTTTGATGACAATACCTCCTCTGGGGCTAAATGAATTGCAAACCCTAGAAGTATTTAATCGTGCCAGCGAGTTGGCAGCAGATATCCAGTCACAAGGATGGTCAAATATTCATATGCAGCAGCTATCAATGGGTATGTCTGGCGACTACCAACTAGCAATCAAGGCAGGTGCAACAATGGTGAGACTCGGTACCATTTTGTTTGGAGAGCGATCGCCACAGGTTAAATAATGTATTAATTATTACTAGTAACATTCCTTTGCATAGATTGGAGTATTTGCCAACAACATCATAGATAAAATACTGAGGTAATTTGCTACATAAAAAAGACATTGTGTCCTCCTTCACGAAGCCACAGAAAATATAGTATTTACAAAAGTGAATCTTAAAAAAAAATGGATTCAAAGTAACTTCCCTTACAAAACTACTTAGGGTATAATCTTGACTCATTGTTGTGTATAGTTAATATCCAGCATTGAAAAATGCAAAGTTCATAACTATAATTTGGCGATTAATGCTACAAGCAGCGATACAATTTTCAGCTGTTTGTGTCTTCTACTCAGCAACCATTGATTTATTGATTTTGCCTTCTTAGTTAAGGTAACAAGCACCAGGAGCGTGTCAAAATGAACAATATCTTTTCCAAGCTTAGAGACTTCGTTGGTCTCAACGAACCCGTAGAGTACGAGGAGTATTACGAAGAAGTAGACACCGATAGCTATCAAAATATCTATCAAGAGCAAAATCCACCCCAAGCGGCAGTACCTCAAGAACCCCCAGTTCAGAATCGACGTTGGCGCGAACCCATGCCTACAATGGGTACTGATGTAGCAGCAAATACAAAAACCACAATGAGTAACGTAATTGGAATGCCAGGAGCTTTAAACGGTATTTCGGAAGTATTGGTGCTTGAACCCCGGACATTTGAAGAAATGCCTCAAGCAATTCAAGCTCTGCGTGAACGCAAATCCATTGTATTGAATTTAACAATCATGGATCCTGACCAAGCACAACGAGCAGTAGACTTTGTTGCTGGTGGTACTTACGCCCTAGATGGTCATCAAGAGCGGATTGGCGAAAGCATCTTCTTGTTTACACCAAGCTGTGTGCAAGTTAGCACCCAAGGTGGAGTATTACATGAAGTACCTGTTGTGTCTCAGCCTCCCGCACGCCAAACTCGTACAGATCCAACCAATCAGACATGGGGAACTGAGCCGAATCGCATGGCACAGTAATTTTAGGAATTGTGCGATTTGGGGTTTTAGATAAGGGATTGCATCTAAAATTCCAAATCATTTGATTTACTGTGGCAATTTTGGCAATACCAATTTTGGATTTGAATTCACGCATCTACGGATTTTTTATTTATTAGGTTATAAACATAAATTAAAATCCCTTAATTATGATTGTTTCGTTTTCCAGGAAGCGATACTATTTATCCAGACTTGGTATTTAAGCTTTGATTAGGGAAAATTTGACTTGTCTTTAAAATTTGGTTTAATTGGTGGCGGGGTAATGGGTGAAGCGCTATTATCTCGCCTCTTGAATCTTGGTATTTATCAAGCGTCGGAGATAGTAGTTAGTGAGCCGCTATCAAAACGACAAAATTTTTTAGCTCAGGAATATGGTGTTGGTGTCACAGACAACAATTGCCAAGTTTTTACTGCCAGTGAGGAAGTGGTATTTTTGGCAGTAAAACCACAAATATTTAGCGCGATCGCCCAAGAAATTTCATCAGTAATTGAGCAAAGTTATTCGCCATTGGTAGTATCAATTTTGGCGGGTGTACCTTTGTCGCAGTTAGAAGCTGCTTTTCCCCGTTTACCAGTCATTCGTGCCATGCCAAATACGCCTGCTACAGTTGGTGCCGGAGTGACAGCAATATGTGCAGGTGCTTATACAAAGGCAATTCATCTTGAGAAGGCACATCAATTGTTTGCAGCAGTTGGGGAAGTCGTTGAAGTTGGCGAAAGCTTTATGGATGCTGTCACAGGGTTATCGGGTAGTGGTCCTGCATATGTGGCATTAATGGTAGAAGCTTTAGCAGATGGTGGTGTTGCATCTGGTTTACCCCGTGCGATTGCGATTAAATTAGCGCTACAAACTGTACTGGGCACAGCACAGTTATTAAATGAAACCAAGATGCATCCAGCCGAATTAAAAGATAGAGTCACTAGCCCTGGTGGTACGACAATTGCGGGTATTGTTGAACTGGAAAAAGCCGGATTGCGATCGGCGTTAATTCAGGCAGTCAAAGCCGCCACAAATCGTTCTCAAGAGTTGGGAAAATAAGGAAATTAATTTGGGTCTAATATAACTAAAGCAGAATATGTAATATCAAATATAAAGAGCAAAGGCTTCTCTAAAT
>NZ_JAYGHN010000049.1:0-29590 GCF_034931845.1 Calothrix sp. UHCC 0171 | reverse complement strand
GAAGTATGTTAAATGTCGCTTGATTAACACTTGTGATTTAAATTATTAATAAATTGTTAAGCAAATATTAAGAAAAGATAATTAGGATTTGTGTAAAAATAATCTGGAAGATTATTATAGTTACGAGTTTTCCAAACTATTTCATTTTTTATAATGTATATTTCGTATATTTAAATGATAAGTTATTTAAGGCGTAACTCTTATTTAGTAAGGCTTTCAGAGATTACAATTGTAGTTTTATAACAAGATTGTTTTTATTTTTATAGAAAAAAAAAGCAATAAAAATCATTTTAATTTTTCAATTTTGAGTCTTAGAAATAGTGACATATTAGCATAAAGAAGTATTGCAATTATCACAACCAAACAAGCACTGAGTAATCATCCTGCTACAATTGCCTTGCTCCCAACCAGTAAGTATTATAGCCTTTCCTAGGCTACTGAGGTACGCATAAACCTTTCCAACTAGGAATAAGCCGCTAAAATGTACTTCACTAGGTTGGGAACCGCTATATGCCCCAAGGCTTCAAACCCCAACCAACCAAAATCGATAAATTAGTCGAGCAAGCAGTGCGTCATGCTCAAAAGCGTAATCCTAAAGCCCTCGACCAAATATTTGACAATTTACCCGTCAAGATGAATAAGCGTGTACTAGATGGTGCTGTTGCAGTGTTAACTCAAGACATCGACACCTTAGCTTGGTTGTGTGGATATTTTGCAGGGGAAATTAACAGTGCTTCAGACAACGACAAACCTAACCAACCCATCATCCTAATTTCTAAACTACTCATCAAATACAAAATGCAGCCGTTTGTTGACTTTATGCCCTATGTTGGCTGTCGAATTTCTATACTTGATGTCGATAAATTTGAAGCGCTGCCAGCCAAAGTGCAAGAAGTAGTGCAAGCAGGGTTTCACGCAATAGAAATGACTGATGAAGAAATGAAACGGATGAATGATGCATTGATGGAAGAATGGTGATGGAGTAGGAGTATCGTGCTTGTTGGACAGATTAATGGAACGCAAATATACCGCAAAACAAGGACAATACTTAGCTTTTATTTACTACTACACGAAGCTCAATGCTTGTCCACCATCTGAGGCTGATATGCAACGTTATTTTAAGACAACACCACCTACAGTACACAATATGGTGGTAACTTTGGAAAAGCTGGGATTAATTGAGCGAGTACCCAGACAAGCCCGTACCATTCGCGTGCTATTACCAAGGGAAGCACTGCCAGATTTGGATTAATAAAAGTATTAAAATAGCTAATCAAAAATAAATTTATGCGAATATTATTGATTGCCAATACTATTTTTGAAGTGGGAGTAGGCATTGTATTTCTGTTTTTTCCCACTCTAATTATTAAAGATAGTGCCTTAGCGATTTCTTTATTGCGGATAATTGGATGTGGTGCTTTAGCTTTCGGTGTTTTGAGTTTGTTAATGATGAATGTAACCGATATAAAAGTATTGCAACCGGGATTAATTGCGTTATCTATTTTTCATACAGGAGCAGCAATTTCTCAAATTTATGGCTTGACAAATGGCACAGCTAATATACCCGTAATCATTGCACATTCATTGTTTGCAGTTTCGTTTCTCGGTGTTTCCTAGCAGCAAATTAGATAAAGGTTAATAACCACAAAAAAGCCCAGTTGACTCAACGCCAGTCCGTACAACGGGATGAACCCCCGCACGCGGCTGGCTCAACAACCAGGCTGACACATCACTCTGTCAACTAAAAACAGTTCATTACAAAGAGAGGGAAACCTTAATGTTGTTCCAAGTTGACTTTCACTACTTTGTTTTTTTCTTCCTCAGCTTTTGGTAATGTCAAATTCAAAATGCCGTCTTTATATTCAGCAGTAACATTGGTATTTTGAACTTTTGTTTTCAGGGGAATTACACGCTGATATTTACCGTAGTAAAACTCAGAACGAGTACCTTCTTTATGTTCGATTTTACGCTCTGCTACTACTTTTACAGCATTGGCGGTAACTTCAATATCTACATCTTTTGCTTCCA
The DNA here is from genome assembly GCF_034931845.1 of Calothrix sp. UHCC 0171. NCBI lineage: Bacteria > Bacillati > Cyanobacteriota > Cyanophyceae > Nostocales > Calotrichaceae > Calothrix > Calothrix sp. UHCC 0171. Next base: position 27,562 of record NZ_JAYGHN010000049.1, on the reverse strand, counting down.
CAACAGGAAGTTCGAGTTTTAGGTGTAGTGCATCTTCGGTTTCTGTTAATTCGGCTGCGGGAGTTCTAAATGTGGGTGCTTGTAAATCTGTAAATAGACTGTCAAGTTGACGTTGAATAGTATTAAATTCAGCCCAAGGATTGTATAGCGGTTCCCAACCTAGTGAAGTACATTTTAGCGGCTTATTCCTAGTTGGAAAGGTTTATGCGTACCTCAGTAGCCTAGGAAAGGCTATAACGTGCAATAGCCATATATTTAACTCCTAGCTTTTGTCTGTTTGTTCGAGGTTTTAGTTTATTTATTTGATTCTTATATTAATGATGATTAAAAGTAGTGTAAATTCGGTTTTTATCACTTAATTATTGATGAATACCGACCAAGAAAATAGGGTGAATTCAAGGTACGGTAAACTCCAATATTATTGGTACATTTTACCCGAATAATAACATAATTTACATAGAGCCTAGTAGTCTACCAACCCCAAAATTATGGGTGGAAGTCAGGCATCAGGGAGTGTTAATAAAATAAATCGACCCTTCAAAGTTTCCTTGGTGAACTACTAGTTTAAAACTTTGACAATTCCTATCCACTGACACTATTCGACATCCGAGAGGGTAGAAAAGCAGGGTAGCATTCTTGGCGACGTTTATTAAGTATTTTAATCCGTTTTTCTACTGACTCTAAGCGATTCTGCAAACCTCTGAGAACCCTAATGGCTTGAGGGTCTTGAAAACTATTTGTACCGAAGTCTGTAAATGCCTTAGGGTCGCGCTTGGTACCAACTAACGACATAAACTGGACTTGAGTAAGGCTTGGCTTGACTCCAGGTAGGAAATTCGTGAGGCTATTTTCATTTGCAAATTTTCCTTTGGTTGTGGGAATAGGCTGATAAAGCGCTCCGGGCATATTAGGAATAAAAGCCATATATTGATATTGAGTCCAAGCGATCGCTGAGTGTTGCGGGCCTGCGGTGAAAATAATTATTGTCAAAATATTTATCAATTGTTCGCGGTTCGTCAAGCTTGCTGGTAATGAAACTATACCAAAACCACCTTCGCTAACGGGTTTCCGTAAAGCTTGGAACCATTTTTGTAGCTCGAAATCTTCGCGGATATCTCGGTTGGATTTGTAGTAAATTCCGATATATTTACTCACATATTCTTCTAAGGCATTCCAGACGAGCAAGCCATCGTCTCGATAGGGAAAATCTTGCAGAATCGAAGAATTATCAACACCGCGCTGACGTAAATTAGTAGGGAGTGCAAAGTTGCTGAAGTTGTTGCAAAAGTCAGATACCCCTCTGTCGGTGAGTTTGAGTGAGCTTTCCAAAGTGCCCGGTAAGATAATATCTACCGCTCCTCCCGGATTAATCAACACCTGATCACCAAGGCTATTAATTGCCATTGTAAACTCAAGATGAGGTTTTAAGAGTACATTGACGGGATGGCGAGCAGCTAGTTCGCGTACTGTTGCTAAGGCGATTGGTTCTATTATCAAATGAGTCTGTCCCAAGTGACGATACAGCTGATTAACGTAGAAATCAGCCATCTGGGCAATTAATTTGGCTAAAGTCCAATCTACGCCATCTAAAGGTGTGCAAAGTAAACTTTCTCCTGGCACCTGTCCCAACTGGATAGCAATGGGGATTAACTGAAAATCGCCGCGAATCCTTGCAGCATAATAGAGGGCAATGGGGGCGCACAAATATTGCTTTTCCTTCGGTGTCACGCTATCAAGTACCGCATAGTCGGTGACAAATAAACTCCCTTCTCGAATAGCGCTGTTGAGATTCTGATTATTATTAATTGGTTTTCTGCCTCTTGTCGCGCCCAGTACAGCTTGAAAGATTTCATCCGTTATCCCCATTTTATCGCGAAGACTGTAACCCAGTTTGAGAACGTTCTTCAGTTCCATGGGATTGCAGCCAGAAAGACGCTGTCGCGCAAATACATCATCGTTGCGGAAGGTTTTAGCAATACCTGGTAATGGCAAAACGGGAAACAACGCCGCGTAGTCATCGAAGCTTTGAAAAGGTTGAGGATTGCTGAGAAATGCTTGTTGATTGGCTGCTATTTTGTCCGATAAGATGACTCGATTATTGTTATATTTTTCTGAAAATGCTTCTTGAGGGGGTAAAGTCTTCACCTTTGCAGAGTTCGGTAGCCGTAACCCTGTCTGGTATTCTTCGCGAGCCTTGCCCAACTGAAGCAGGCGTTCTTGTTGAGTTGCTTTTGTATCCTTTTGAGGTAAGCTGGGAATGTTGGGATTCTTTGGTGGTTTAGGTTTTGAGGGTTGATTTTCATTGGATAGTAAAGTTTCCAAACCCGGATTGCAATTTTCAGAATTACCTGTTGCACTAGCTTGTGAGGGTTTATTCCCACCGAACAGTAACATTTCTATACCCGGAGTAGCAGCTACAGCCATTAGCATCATCATGCTACGACGTGATAAAACATATGTATCTATTAACTCTTGTCGTCGTTGTTTTGGAGTCGGCGATCGCATTTTTATTTCCCCTGTAAAATTCATAGTTTAGTAATGTATGAAAAAGCATTACCATTTTTATACATGGCTAAAAAGTTTATTCCGTAAACTCTACGAATACAAATTAACTATTTTCAGAAAATCTATTAGTCGGCGTGTAGGACTTCAAACAATACCAGTGTTGAGGGGAATTAGAGTTTGGAACTTGCCGTAATAAAACTCAGAACGAGTACCTTCTTTAGGTTCTGATTTAGGTTCTGATTTAGGTTCTCCTACTACCTGCTACTACTTTTATGGAATATCAAGCAAAAAAATGGGAAGAGGGAGAATTACCGCAAAACTTATTTATAATAGATAAGGATGTGTATTTTCTCTAATGTAAAGTATCATCAATTTATCACCTCTGTTGGAGTTAAATAATGCCAGAAAATAATCTCCAAATAGATGAAAGTCTTCTCCAAGAAGCCCTTGCCTTAGGTAATTACCAAAGCAGTAGTGCAGTCGTTGAAGCTGCTTTGCACGAGTATATTCAACGTCGCAAACAACTCCAAGTTATGGAATTGTTTGGCACAATTGACTACGAATCTGATTACAACTATAAACAGCAGCGACAAAAGACATGAGTGTTATTGTCGATACATCTGTTTGGTCACTCGCTTTACGCCGAAATACACCAGATGATGCGGCAGATATCATCAATTATTTCCGTGATTTGATTACTAATGGACGGGTTGTTTTATTGGGAGCTATTCGTCAAGAGATTATTTCTGGTATCCGTCATATTGAGCAGTTTACGAAATTGCGAGATTATCTCCGTGCTTTTCCAAATTTAGAACTGACTATAGCAGATTATGAACTAGCGGCTGAGTTTTTTAACACCTGTCGTAGTAATGGTGTTCAAGGTTCAAATACGGATTTTTTGATATGTGCAGCCGCAGTCAATCGTGGCTACAGTATTTTGACTACAGATAAGGATTTTGAGAATTTTCAAGTACACATCCCAGTTGTGTTGCTATAATATCATGTCCGGTCACTGCACCAGCCAGGTTGTCAAAATGCCATTTAGCATCTGCGATCGCCCTCGCAAATTTTGACCTGAGAAGTCCTGTGGAATAACTAGGTAAATAAAAAACCTGTATTCTGATTTTTATACACCCTTAGTATTAAATATTCCAGATTTTAATACAAAATTAACTTCGACAATCAGCAGAATTACTGTAAAGCGTAAGTAAAACGTTGTTCAATAGCCAAAGGCGATACTTGTCAGATAAGCTTTTGAGGCTGGCAACAAACTACTAAAAAATGGGTTGAGCAATTCCAATTAACTACACTGCAAAAGTTCATTAGTTAAAGAAAAATCACTTCTCTTGCTCGATGTCTTGCTTAAAGCTCTAAACTATCTACACAAGCGTATATAACCGGGTGTAGACATGGCAAAAGTCGAGCGCGAATCTATTAACTTCAAACTGCCCAAACCCTTAGCAGATGCCCTTCGAGCCAAAGCAGTCGAACTCAACACCACCGCCACAGATTTAGTCATTCAGGGCTTACACCACGTTTTAGGCAATGTTCCTGGTGTAGAAAATAGTGTAGAAATTCGTCTATACCAGTTGGAAGAAGAATTTTTCCGTTTTCAAGAAAGCATCAACGAAGATAATCCAAATCAAAGTAGTACAAATCCCCAACAGGAAACCAGATTAACGAGTGTTGAAGCTAAACTTGAAGCCTTAACCAACAAACTTGCAAAGTTTGAGGGTGCATTGATGCAGATGCAAAGTAGTATTAACGCATCAAAATCCCGGAGTCGTTCGAGTTACGCTGCAAATTACCATGCTCCACCACCACAAATCGAACCACTCGATGAAGAAACATTTGCTCTTAGGCTTGGTAGTAATGTCCCCACAGTACAAGAAAATCGTGCAACCTGGAGCCAAGAACAATTTGAAAGCTGGTGTTGCGATCGCGATCCGATTAAACGCAAGTGGCGGTATAACAACAAAGATGGCAAATACCATCCCGTTAAATAGCTACAAAATCTAATGTCTATAACAGTTCTGGGGGAAACAGGCGATAAATCTCCGAGCGATCGCTTTATACAGGACTGGAAGCCTATCGCACCCATCACCCCCACATTTCCCACAGAACTGAACTGAATCGCTTGTTATTCTCCCTACTTAATAGTGTTCTTGTACCAATCACAAGAAAACCTCAGAACCCCACCGTGAATGCGTGGGGTTTTTACTTTGTGCGTCCATGTCCAATAAATGGGAGATGGTTTTGAGACACCCTTTATTTGCAGTTAATGTGGTTTCAAAATTGGCTTGTTTGCAGTTCCTACATATATCCAGTGAAATAGCTACGCTAAAAATCTAATTTTTGTACGGCTTTACGTTTAACTTCCTCACCCCTGCGGTCGTATCTAGCGGTGGTTTCCACAGAAGCATGACCTGCTAATTTTTGCACGGTGACAATATCAATCCCAGCATCTAACAAATCCGAGCAAAATGTCCGCCTAAAATCATGGGGGCTAAAGGATTCTACACCAGCTTGTTTTGCCCTGCGCCGCACAATTTTTAATACCGCATCCGGGCACATCTGCCGCAGTTGCATTTCTCCACCCTTGCGGATGGGACATAACAATGATCCTGGTTCATCACCCCTAACTTCAATCCAAGTTTTAACCAATGAGATTGCACTCTGGGGTAAATAAACCAACCTATCCTTCCCACCTTTACCCTGCCGCACTGACAACGCGCCAATTTCCGGGTTAAAGTCCTTCAATTCTAGGCTAGCCGCCTCAGCCCGTCGCAATCCAGCACCGCGCAGTATGGCAATCAACGCCCCATCCCTCGCACCACTGGGTGTCAAATCAGCTTTACAAATATCAATTAAATTGCTAATCTCATTTTTACTTAAAGCTCTACCTTTAAGTAAGGAATTACCTTTTATACTTTGAAAATCCACAGCTTTAGAATAGTCGAGGGGGTCAATCAAGTCTAACCGAACTGCTTCTTTTAGTACCCTCCTCAAAGCACACAGCATTTTATTCGCCGTCGCTGGAGCATATTTCTGTTTCAAAACTGTACGTATCGCCGAAGTATGTTTATACCGCAATGCCGCCCAATTTAACGTAGATGCATCACATTCACCATTTGTTAGCAAGTATGCGATCGCATTTAAAGTCTGCTGCATCGTTGGCAACGACCCCTCACTCAAAGATGCCAAATATACAGATGCTGGATGCTGATTCAACGGCACCGGAGACGTTAATCTTAGACTTTGAGATTCACCATACGAGAGCAGCAAGGACATTTGCTCTTTAGAACTTTTATTCTAGATAGTAATTCTCTCACCAAGACCCATCACAATCGCTACTCGTCAAGTAAGAGTTTACATTTCTTTAATACAAGGGTGCTTTTAAAGGTAATACGCACACAACTTGGGGCGAAACCGATAAATATGATTTCGGCGATCGCAGAGAACGATATTTACCAGTTATGTGTCACTTGAGAGCATTTCAAGCGTTAATATTCCTCTCGGTTTATTGACAACCAACTCCATAATATCCAACCACAACGAACCCATGATGGTATCGGGAATATCGTCGCCAACGTGAACAGGTATGATGATTTCAATGCCATCGATAATTACTTTGCCTTCGTGGATGTTAAACCGTGCGTCCCCTCTTGCTGTCGTCATCTCAACCTGTGAGACTAGCAGCGACCATCCCAAGGCTTCCAGGTCTTGGGTATTGATGGCTAACCATCCGTCGGTAAATCCGGTATCAAACAGGGCTTCAACGAAAAACTCCTCACCCGATACGGCTACAAGCTGAATTTCAAAGTATAGCTCGCCGTTGTCTCCAAACGAACCTACACCCATAATCTGCCGCAGCTTCCCGTATCGTTGAGCCGGAAAATTGTTAGTTTTACCTCGTCAGTGTTGCCGTAAACTTCACGGATTTTTTGGGTTATCCCTAAAAGTGTGGGGTCGAGGAGATACTGTTCCGTGTCGGGGTCGATGGCAATATGCCAATTGTAATGTGCTTCGATGAGTTGGGGACGCAAGCGCTCAAAAATGGGACGACACCTTGCAGCTAGGGCATCTCGTTGTTGTTGGCGATGATTTTTTTCGGCTGCTGGTATGGGGGATGGTGGCAAGATGCGGGTGCGTCGTGGGTGGGATATTTGTGTCATATCAATATATATAGTTTGTCTTTGAATATTTTTATTATTGCCCGATGGGATGGTAAAATCCATCCGAGCGATATTCCCACCCAAACGAACGCGGGTCACGGTTGCGGGTATAACTGATAAATTCTGCGGTGGTGAGTTTTTCCCGTTCGCTTTCAAGTGTTGCTGCGGTTAACCCCAGTCGCTTGGCTAAATTTTCTGCTGGGAAGGCTTCCAGTTCGACTGTTGGTTGATGGTGCGGGTTGTAGGAATTGGAGCGATTTCTTGAGTTTTGGCTGTTTCGGGTGGTACGAATTGCCGTTTCGATTTTTTCTAACTTTTGCAGTAGGGTTTGGCGATCGCTTTTGAGTTGAGTTTCGAGTCGATCTAATTTTTCTTCCAGGTGCTTGGTATTTGTGGGAAGAGAGTTGATATCATTTTTGCTATCAATTTCGGCAATAACATCCTGAAGGCTTTGTAGGAGGGCAGTTGTATATCCTTCTCGATGCAACCGGGATAATTCGCGGACTGCTGGAATTAGGGCAGTAGGAACGCGAAGCATTTGGCTTTTTGGCAGGGGTTCGCTCATGCTGATATCAAAATTGCTATCAGTTAATTTTACCAGTAATAACACGTTTCCATCACCAAATTAAATGTGGAGTGTGTAAAAAACCACACTGAAAACAAACAGGGATTTACCATTAAATCAGAAAGCTAAAAATAACTGTTCAAGGCAACCAAAAGTGGCAACTGACGCACAAATCAAAATTGAAGCGATAGATAACCATTCTCCACACTTAGAAACGGTCAGAAAACTGTGGCGAGCTAACTCAAAAACACTTGGTAATTTTCCCAAAGGAGCATTTGAGGAACATGCAGCGCGTCGTCAAATCCTTGTAGCGCTTGATTCTGAAGGTAGCTGCGTTGGATATCTGTTATACCGACGTTCGCGGGACTGGTTTGCGATTGCTCATCTATGTATCGATCCAGATTGTCGGGGTAAGGGAGTAGCCAAACAACTTGTCGAACACCTCAAGCAAATAACAACATCTTCTCGCGGAATTAAGCTAAAGTGCCGTCGGGATTATAACCTACAAGGGATGTGGTCAAGCTTTGGCTTTATTCCCACATTGGATGTAGAAGCCAAGGCTAAAAATAAGAAACTTACTATTTGGGTGTTAGAACACAATCCTCTTCCTCTATTTTCTACAATAATTCAGCAGCAACTTGAGTCTAAGTTGTGTGCAATGATTGCTCCTGATATTTTCTGTGATTTATATACAGAGGAAAATACTGAAAATATTGATAGCGGAGAGGAGAATATATTATTAGCTGACTGGGTACAGACTGAATTAAATTTGTGCATCAATGATGAAATTTTTAATCAAATTAACCGAATTGATAACATTCAAGAGAGGGATAGTCAGCGTTATTTTGCACAATCATTTACTTGCTTACCTTGTAATAATCACAGATTGGAAGATAATCTTAATCTTCTGCAAAAAATAATCAGAATAAATAACTTTATAATTGATGAATATAACTTACGTTATCTGGCTAGGAGTATCACATCTGAATCTCATGTATTTTTAACTAGAGATAAACAATTATTAGATTTAGCAGATGTAATTTATGAACAATTTAGGCTATCAGTTATTTATCCTGAAGAACTTATTTTGCAAATGGATGAGTTGAGGGATAAACCTGACTATCAACCTATACGTCTTTCTGGTACTTCTTTGGAAGAAATACAGGTAAAAAGTGGACAAGAAGATGTTTTAGCTAATTATTTTTATAACTCTACAATTCCAGAAAATAAAGCAGAATTTCAACAGCAATTACGACGCTATTTAGCAGAACCTGATAAATTTGAATGTGTTGTTGTGAGAGAAAAAGATAATCTGCTTGCTTTAATTGTGTATGGAAGACAGAAAAAACAGGAACTAGAAATCCCGATACTTCGAGTTGGAAATCATAATCTTTCGTCTACTCTTGCACGTCATATAATTTTTAAATCTATATTAAAATCTGCTAGCGAACAGCGACATTTTACAAGAATAACTGACCCATATCTAGAAGATGCTGTTACCGAAGCTATTCAAGAAGATGCTTTTGTAAAGGTTCTGAATGGGTGGCTGAAAGCAAATTTATCGGTTGTAAAAACTTCCTCCGAATTATCGGAGTATATTACTAGCTTAGTCTCTAATTTTGGAGAAGAATATAATTTTATTCGAGAACTTGCTAATAACCTTAATAATGAAACTCTAGTTATAGATGCTCAATCAGCAGTAGATATTGAACGATTTCTTTTTCCTGCAAAAATTACTGATTCTGAAATTCCTACCTTTATTATCCCTATTCAACCTAGATGGGCTTCATGTTTATTTGATGAACATTTAGCGAATCAAATGCTTCCTTTGGATGGATTTGGAGCTAAACCAGAATTAGCATTTAATCGTGAAGCAGTTTATTATCGATCTGTTAAAAACGACAGGGGGTTAAATTCCCCTTGTCGAATTCTCTGGTATGTTAGTGAGACTCAACATGAAGGTAAAGGTAAAGGTTTCCAAAATGTTGGTCATATTCGTGCTTGTTCATATGTAGATGAGGTAATTATTGGTAAACCTAAAGAACTTTACCAACGTTTTCAAAGACTAGGAGTTTATAAATTAAGTAATGTTGAAAATATACCAAAAGATAAAAAAAGTGGAAATATTATGGCGATTAGATTTAGTGATACAGAATTATTTAATAATCCTGTATCTTATCAAGAATTACAGCAAGTTTTGAATAAAAATAATTTATTGCTTGTCTCTCCCAATGAAATTAATAAAGAGTCATTTATAAGGTTGTATAATTTAGGAAATAGATAATTTTATATATAGAAATTTATCATGCCATGCAACATACTTTTAATCTCAATTAAGCCTGAGTATGCCAATAAAATTTTTGAGGAAAAAACTAAACAAGTAGAATTACGTAGAGTGCGAACTCGTGTGAAAACAGGAGATATTGTTGTTGTGTATGCATCATCTCCTAAAAAAACTTTTTTAGGCTTTTTTGAAGTAAATTTTGTTGTTGAAAAAGAAGCTTCAAAAAATGATTTAAAAGAATTCTGGAAACAAGTTAAAGACCATGCTGGTATCAAACGCAAAGAATTTTATAAATATTATGAAGGAGCATCAGTCGCAGTAGGAATTTTTTTGATAAATGCCAAAAAATTTGAACAGCCTATTGAATTGCATCGTTTAAAGGATAAAATATCTTACTTGCGCCCACCTCAAAGCTATCGTTATCTTAATGAAACAGAATATAAAACTATTATGCTTCTAGGTGGAGAAAATTTATCCACTATGGCAAACAACTAATATTAAGTATTAAGATGGATTCTCCTATGCTATTGTATCAGCAATAACTGAATGAGTACAAAAAAACTATATAGTAACCAAAAGATTTTTATTTCAGGGAAAAATAACGATTTTATCAAATTATTTAAAGAATTTATCAGTTCTTATCCTTATACCCCTGATGGGCTGCGTCATCAGAAGGCTTATCATGAGCAGCGCCAGAAAGCAAGGGAGAATTTTCAAGCAATTGTCTCTGCCAATAAGTCTGGAGAAGATATAAATGAGGCAGTTCTGCTACAACTTCTCCCCTATGCACAAACGACTAACAATAGTCGAAGAAATGTTTGGATTCATCATGCCCCGGCAATCACCAAAGATATTAAGGAGTGGTTTGAAGGTGCAGGTTGGACAAAATCAGAAGACTGGTCAAAAATAGCTCAAGCAATTTTTAATTTCATTTGTCGCTGTAATAATTACCCTGCTCAGTTGGCAGAAGCTTGTAAGGAGTTTTCAACATTAGATTATAGCAAAGGCTTCCAAACAGGAATACTCACACCTATCCTGAATGCACTTCGACCGGATGACTTTTTGTTAATTAATAAGAAATCACGACCAGTTATTAATTACTTTACAGGAAAATCTCATAATCAGAAGCTAACAGATTATCCAGCTATTAATGCAACAGGAAAAACATTAATTGCCGAATTGGCTCCTGATATGCGTCAGTCTGGTATACCATCTATGCGAGATGATGACTTATTTGATATGTTTTGTCATTGGCTGGTTGCTGTTAAAAAGTATGACTTTGGTGGTAAGGAAAGTCCGCCAATGGATGAACTTAGCGAATTTACTTTTGATGTTGAAGCAATAGAAATGCAACCAGAATATTCCCTCAGTCAATGTGCATTGGATACTGGAATCGAAGAGAAGACGCTTGAAAACTGGTTAAAGGCAATAGAGCGTAAAAAGCAGGCGATTTTCTACGGACCTCCAGGCACAGGTAAAACATATGTTGCCCAAAAACTGGCTAAATATTTGGTTGGAGGCAGCGATGGTTTTGTGGATATTGTCCAGTTTCACCCTGCTTATACTTATGAGGACTTCGTACAAGGCATTCGCCCACAACGAATTGATGGAGAACTTGATTATCCACTAGTTAATGGACGGTTTCTCGATTTTTGTGAGGAGGCATGTCGCCGTCAAAGTATATGCGTACTGATTATAGATGAAATCAACCGTGCCAATGTTGCCCGCGTTTTTGGTGAGTTGATGTATTTGTTGGAGTACCGCAACGAAAAAATGTTTTTGGCAGCAGGTGAGGTGTTTAGCATTCCCACAAATGTACGAATTATCGGCACAATGAACACGGCAGACCGCTCAATTGCGTTAGTAGACTATGCCCTTCGTCGTCGCTTTGCTTTTATTCCTCTGTGCCCAAACTATGAGATTCTGCGCTGTCGTCACTTAGATACTGGTTTTCCGGTGGAGAAGTTGATTCAAAAGCTGAACGAGTTGAACAAAGCAATTAGTAATCCCCACTTCGTTGTGGGTATCAGCTATTTCCTGCGAGATGACTTAGTTGACCAAATTGAGAGTATTTGGCAACTTGAGATCGAGCCATATTTGGAAGAATATTTTTTCGATCAACCCAGTCAAGTTGAGCAGTTTCGCTGGAACAAAGTCAAGAAGCAAATTTACCCATGAATGTAACATCACCACAAATAATAGAGTTAACTGAGTATGTTCCTTACGTTTTGCCGCGATCGCTGCTTTCCGATGCGGTGGGAGAAATGTTGTGGCGTGACTACGGTACTCAGGTGAATGTGGACTTCCCTTCTCCAAAAACAGGCGATCGCTGGCGACTAACTGCTCAAGGATGGGTTGGTCATATTCCCTTAACAAGTGAACATCACATTGCCCTGCGTCCCAAAGTCAAGCTAGGTAATCTTCTGGGAATGCTGGAGTATGCCTATGACCTCAAAAGTTTTCACTTTTTGGAGGGATTGGTTGATTGCCAAACTTTAGAGGAATTTTATGAACGGCTGGCTGATATTTTGGCTCGTCGCATTCTCAACCGAGGTCGTCAGGGTTTTTACTGTGCTTACATCCCCAAGACAGAACATTTGCCTTATATTCGGGGACGTATTGATATACAACAGATGGTGACTCGACCGTGGGATACTAATATTCAGTGTCATTATGAAGAACATACCGCAGACGTTGAAGAAAATCAAATTCTCGCTTGGACGCTTTGGTGTATTGCTCGTAGCGGTTTGTGTACGGAACGGGTAATGCCAACGGTGCGCTGTGCGTATCATCTAGTACAGGGATTGGTGACATTGCAACAGTGTAATCCGAGAACTTGTATAGGACGACAATATAACCGCCTAAATGAAGACTATCGTTCCTTACACGCGCTTTGCCGCTTCTTTTTGGAACATATTGCACCTAGTCATGAAACAGGTGCAAACGCGACATTACCTTTTTTGGTTAATATGTCGCAACTTTACGAACGCTTTGTGGCTCTTTGGCTGAAAGCGCATCGGGAAACAGCATTGAAGAGGCAAGCGTTAGATATCCAGTCCCAAGAAAGAGTTTATTTAGGTCAGGCTCAGACATTATACTTTGACATTGACTTAGTAATCTATGATACAGCAACAGGGATAGCCAAATATGTTTTAGATACAAAGTACAAAGCTGCTGATAAACCAGCTTCTGGTGATATTAGTCAGATGGTTGCCTATGCGGAAGCGAAAGGATGTCAGGAGGCAATTTTAATTTATCCAACACCCTTGGCAGAACCGTTGAATATCAAAGTTGGTAATATTCGAGTTCGCAGTTTGACTTTTTCTCTTGCAGGAGATTTAGAACAGGCGGGTTATGATTTTTTACAGAATTTACTGGGTGTTGATATTTTGGCTCTTATTGGGGAATAGGTGAATAAGCACTCAACACCTTTAACCTGCATATAAAAAATTGCTATAACTAAGAGTGGAGTAGGAATTATGAAGAGCCATTTTATGCAGATTAAATGCTGAACAGCTTACGCCGCTCGAGCTTGAATCGGAGAGGTCATCCCCAACTTTTCTACAATTTAACTAGTTTAGGGACTTGCAATTAAATAATATACCGATATACCAATCAGACTTTACGGTTTTATACTGGATTCAGAGTTTTCATCTGGTACTTTATTTTGACGCTAGTCCCTTGCCGATGATTTATCCTTCTTGTTGATTCAACCAAGCTTCTAAATCGGCAACACCAGAAAAGTCTAACAATGCCTCTCCTAAATTCTCTAATTGTTCGATCGATAGTCCTCGAACTCGCTCGATTAATGATGCATTAATTTCACCAATACGGCAATTGAGCAAACGCAGAATTAAACGTTGCTCTCCTGACTGTATAGCTTGTTCTTTGTCTCTTTGATAAAGTGGTTCCAATCGCATAATTAACTCCCTGTCCTCTTCTTCTAATTCTTGATTTACTCTCAAATTTTCGCGCAGGTTATAAACTAATTCGAGTATTGCTTGCTGGTATGGATGATTTAATGGTAGCGCTTGCAGCTCGACAATGGCTTGTTCCTGAACCCTTCCTCTACCCAAAACCCTCAACCATAACGTTTCTGGTGTGAGCGGTAGTTGGTGTATGGCAACAATTGCTGTCCGTAAGGCATCACCTAAAAAGTATACTCCAGGAACAAATTCCTCTTTTCGGTTAACGTTAAAGCTGGATAATATTGCTGGAGATGCAGTTGGAGTCAGAACCCACAATTTGGGTATTGTCTCTTCTTGGAGTTTGGTTTTGTTTCCCTTAGCTTCCCGTCGCAGTTCGGCTTTGACTTCTAATAATTTCACTATGCAATCGCAGATTTCATCGCTAGAAGCAGGATTGCGAAATGGCTCTAATATTGCAGGATATTCGGCGAATCTTCCCAGCAATCCTAGCAGTTGTAAATTAGCGGTTTGTCGCGCTGAAGGAGTAAATAAAACATCTATTTCTTTAATCTCTCCAGAAACTTTTTCTGATGGCTTAACTTCTCCATAATCTTTTAGTAACTCTTCAAGGTAGTCTTTGGCGAATTGGTCATGTATAAAGCGCGTCATTTAATTTGATTGCTGAATTTATCTAGATGCAACTAATATTATTTTACCTGTTTTTATACATTTTAATAATGAACAAAATGTATTTTAATTACTTGGATTCAGTCGCTCTTACTTATAAAAATATAATTGCGTTATCGCGATGCATTGCGGGATGGAGATACATGTTAAATACAATTGAATAAATAAAAATAATGAAATTTCAACTAATACTCATCCGTCACTTGAAGCTGACTTCATACCACTGCCAATAAATTCTAAATATGCTTGCTGATTTCTAGTTATAAACGAAGTGTCAATTGTTTCTCGAATATTGGATATGTTTGTTTAAAACATTGATATTATCCGGTGGAGTAATTGTTATTTTGAAGCTTTATCGGATGTGATTTATATTCATGAACGCGGCGTTCCCGTTCCCAGGTTCCCACCGTTCCCAATACTGGGAACACTTGGGATTGCGTGGTCATACCTCACCATCTAACCTTGGGAACGCTCGGAACGGTCATTATTTTTTATTAGGTAAAAGGTAGCCTTCTTTTTCATTACCCTTCAATTTTTGCTCTATAACTAATTTAGATAGTGCCGCCCTTAATGTTCCCCTACCAGGATTCTTTAATCCCCAATCTCGCTCCCAAGATTTATGCTTTCGGATTGCTTCAAACGACACTGGGAACGCAGAAGCTTTTGCAACTAGTTCCAGAATGAGACTCAAAAATGCCTCATCAATTTCTGACTCACAGTCTACTTCTGGCACTGATAATTTCCAGAGATTCTCTAAGGATTCAACTGTTGCACTGCGGTCAACTTTAATTGTTTCGCATATATCTTCCCCAGATGATGAATTATCAAAATTAGGGTTATTATCTACCAATTCTGGGAAGAAAGTAAGCAATGTTCTCGCAGGGTCAGGTTGACCATTAACAGGATGCCTTTCTGTTTTCATCCAATCAGGTAAAACCCCAATTTCGCCACCTTTAACAGCCTTATCAAAACTATCTGGGTCAGCTAAGAAATAACGCCCTGTAGCCACAGAAATTCTCTTCAATGCTGACACCTGAATGCTGGTTGATTCGCAGCCAATAAACGATACTCCCGATTTAAAAGTATCTGCCATACCATTGGTATTTTTACCAACCCAAGTTGATAAATGCTTGCCGTGCAATACAACAAAAATTTGAGCGCCTTTTTTACTAGCACGGGTAAGTAAATATTTGACCATCCATTCTTTTTGGTCATCGGTTAAATAACCAGATAAGGCAACTGCCTCATCAATCACCAAAATTACATCGTCGTATTCTCCCTGAGTCGCGTTATCCATCTTTTTGAGATACTTAAATAATGCTTGTGCAACCTTTGCATCAGCATCAGAACCATCTAAATTATGCCAATTCAAACGACACAATAACTTGTCACATTTGAAGGGGTAAATATCATCCCCAGCCGTGAAATAGTGGATTTTGGTTTGGGGATTAAGTGCGAAGCTGAGAATAGCCAGGATAGCCATTAGGGTTCCCTTTCCCCCGCGTTGATTGCCTGCGATCGCAGAAATTTGGTCTTGGATGCATTTGGCGATATCAAAACCATCCTCAGTCAAGGCTTTGATAATTGCCTCTGCTCTGGCTGTGAGTGGCAGTTTTAATAACTCGTCCCGGTTTGGTGTTGTTGGCTGTGGGGACTTTTGTAAATCATGAATATTACCTGGGGAGAAATCATTGATTTTTCTTGATGATGAATCCTTAATATCGCTCAAGGATGAATCATTGGTTTTTGTCGATGCTAAATCCTGAATATTTCCTGGGGATGAATCATTGATTTTTCCTGATGATGAATCGTTAATATTCCCCAAAGACGAATCATTGATGTTTCTTGATGATGAATCATTAATATTCCCCAAAGACGAATCATTAATTTTACCCGGTGGTAAATCGATAATCCGTCCTGGTGGTAGGTCAATAATGCGGGGTTGTTGCTGTTGGGATTGGTATTGAATCAGGGCATTTACTTGCTCAAAGTCTGTGCGGGGGTCAACTGTGACAATTTCTAAATGCTGTTTTAATGTATTTGCACTGGGCAAGCTTCCCCGATACTGCTCAAAACAATCTAATAGCCAACGGTAAGCGTAGAATTTCTTCCCCAAATCAACAATACTCAAATAATCGGTCAATTCCTGCTTAAATTCCCTTAACATGGCATATTCGGTTCGCTCCATCCGTTCCATGTGGGAAAGCAAATCTAATAAGTCATCCTGGTTGGTAAACCATTCTTCTCGTGCTTCCGAGTCACCCATTGCACTGAGAAATTCCCAGAAACTACCACGAACAAAAGGAACGGGGGCAAATTTATGGGTGGCATTGTTGTCTTTGGCAACCGTCCAAATATAGGAACCAAAGCCAATCAATGCGGCAATCGGTGCGATGGGACTGGTAGCGTAACAAACTGCTCCGACTGCACCACCAGCTAAAGTTATCAATTTGGCTAAATTCATGCTTGCCCGTCCTTCGGTTGCACGGCTGAGTAATTGGTCTTGCCGTTCCTGTAACCATGCGGCAACGTTACCAGCTTCCAAATGTTCAATGCTGGGATAATTTTCTCGTAACCGTGCGGTTTCTGGTGTTGTTAATTGGGGTACTGGAAGTTTAATAGGTGTTACGCCGCTTTGATTGTCACTTTCACCATCCCCAGTGGCAGGTTTTGGTGAGAAGTGGGGATTGGAGTCTGGTTGATGATTGATAAAGTCCATATTGTCACCCTCATAACACTCGTGGGCATTTTGATTCAGTCTCGTTGCTGGGATTTGTGATGGTAAAAAAATGCGAACCGACAGCTCGGCACTGCGCGATCGCATGGAGTCTCCGCATAATTGCGATCGCACACCGCAAAACCAAAAACTAGATTTACCGTTTACTGTGTTTCCACAAATTCCAGCCAATTTCCCCTGCCATCATGGTGGCAAAGTTATAAACTATACATCCGACAACTTGACCGGGGTCTGTGAAACCAAAGGGATTACGGCTGTAGAAGGTGGTTACAAAATCCAGCGTCCAAATCAGTAGGGCAATTAAGCCACCTGAATGCCGTTCCCGCATCCCCGCCCGTTTGTAATCACTCCAAAGTGCTTTGGTTAGGTCAATTGAGCCGGAGGGCTTGGCGGGAAGGGAATATTGTTTAGACTCGTCAAATTCTGTCTTGGCAATGTGAGGTTTTTTACCTCTGAGGGTTTTCGCCTCGGCTTGCTGAATGCACCAAGAAACTACGATAGAGAGCCAGAATAGAGGATTAAACCACACGGTTAACCAGCCAAACCAACCTATCCAACCCCGTTCAAACCAAGGGAACATCGGTGTTCCTTGAAACAGGGTTTGCCAAATTCCATCGGCAGAAAGGATAACACCACCAGCAAACATCAACATTCCGAGAATTTTCGCTCCTGATGTGCCAGGTTGTACGAATTGAGACATTACTGCTCCAGCGAACTGGAAGGGGATAGAAATAATGTCTACGACCCATTGAGCAATGATTTCGATGTATTCGCTTACCCCCTTTTTCTGTTCCTCTTTCTTGCTTTGGGATGCGTCTTTTTCTCCTAATGCTGACATTTTTTACCTCCTGAGTAGGTTACTTATTGGAGATATTGTTTTAAAATTCCTACCAAACTTATGAATTGTTGGAGGCATTTTTACCTCCTTACTGAATAGGCGATTAGGTGAGTTGTTGGGGATATTGTTTTACTTATTTACTGAGTAGATTCTCAATTGCAGATATGATTTATACTCTTACTTCGCCAGTGAATCATCGCGGGATTTTGATTTCTTTTTTGATTTATTTACTGAGCAGGTGAATTATCGCAGGCATTTTTATACCAGTGCTTCCAATACCATTGGCGGCTTTCTATCCGTCCAATACAAATTCCCGCAGAATCGTAAACAAAAACGGTTTCATCCTCTAGATAGCCCGTGATATCAGGATTGGGGTTGCGTTTGGGATTGTCGAAGTAGCGGCGAATTTTAAGTTTTTGGTGGGTGGGTAATATTCCTGTGCGCTGCAAGGTGTCTGCGGTTTCTTTGCGTTGCTGGATGCGTTCTCGTTCAATTTGTTCGCTGGTTCTAGTTTTGGAAAAAGCGATCGCAGCGTCCACTTCCATTTCTGAATTTTTGTTAAATGCCTGGTATTGGGCAGGTAATTTCAGAAATAGGGGGGACGCAGTTAGAAATAAGCTAAACAGTCCCAAACTGGCTTGTAGTTGGTATTTGTTGCGTCCCATTATTCTTACTTGCTGTGTTTAACTTGGTTGACTAAAGCTTCGATTAAACCCAAGCGATCGCTTTGTTGAAGTTCTGAGTTTGAACGTTCGACAGCTTCTTCTACTCCTTCCGTTAAATCTTCAATTTCTAATGCTTCCTCAAACTCCGCGCATAATTCTTCGGCGAGTTTGTAAATCATCCAAAGTCGGTCTATGTTGTTCAATTCCTGTAATTGTGCGCCCCAAGCTGACTGCATTTCATCAAGCAATCCTTCGTCACCTGGGGTGTAGTTGGTGTAATAGCCTATTGGTTTCATTGGTAAAATCCTTTGTGTACTTCTATCGTGAAAGCGGCGGTAGATGCATCTCTTTATTGGGTATCAATGAGGCAATGTCTACTCTTCGAGAGGCTGAGTCGCAAGCGACACGCTACGTGAACATCAATGACAAGCTGCGGGAGCATCTACGCTTTCTTATTTGGCGGTAGGGGCGTTAGCGTTCCCGCAGGGTAGCTGACCGCAGGTATCGCTCTCTAAAACAAACTTTGTTGAATTGCGCCGTTCGTTACTGTTGCGCGGTGTTGGCGGTACAGTCCTGGGACTTCATAGACTTTACGCAATAATTTATCTTTGTTCAGTCGCAGATCAGCCCGTTTCTTTTGGTTTGGTAGTGGACGGAAAATATACTGTGTGTGTTTGATACTGTCGGTTGGGTACAAATATCTGTACAATGTCTCGTCAATTTGGTAGGTTTTGCTTTGAGTTAAAAGTGTCGGACAGTTGACTAGTGCTAGTTCTGCCATTATTCACCCTCCCTATCAATGGCGTTAACTCCCCATTCGATTGCGCTTAAAGCATCACCAAGGGTCATTTCTCCCGTTGAGAGGGCTGACTGGCAGAGATACTGCCAAGTGGTAGGGTAATTTGAGGCAAACTTGTTTAGTGCAACGTAGATATCATCAAGCTTCCGTAATAGTTCGCTGCCAGTAACGCCATCTTTTTCTAATGCAGCATTCAGTTCGTCAAATTTGCTCAATACTTGAAAAGTCATGGTTGTGTTCTACATTTGGTAGGGTTAATTATTGAATTGATTTGTCATGGTTCTGGGTTTAATCTTGTTTCGAGAAATTTTGTTCGGAGATTATCAGAATTTTGGATTTAGTCTTGTGAGGAAGAAATTTTGGTCAGAAATTGTCGAGAATTTAGATATTTAGATTTAGTGGTGTTTCGCGAAACTTTGGTCGAGAATTACCAGGAATTTGGGTTTAATCTTGTTTGAGCGCTTTGACCAGTTTTTCACCATAATTTACAAGCAGGATTGCGAACAATTGACTGCAATTGGTAATTCCTGTTTTGTCGAGAATGCTTTCTGCTAATGGCAAATGTTTATCATCTAAAACAACACGTTTTTGATTCATGATTACCTTTTCAAGCTACTTAGTAATTCAGCCCCTTTTCTTTGATTTGTAGATTCTTCAGGCTTTGATACTGATATTTTTTGAGGTTGTGGTGTGGGTAAATTCTCTATTGATTTCAATCCCGCTAAATATTCGCTCACTATCAGATTTATTGCGGCACTAGTTGATATTCCTCGCTCTGTCCCATAATCTTTTACCCAACACTGATGGCGCTTATCTAATTTCAACCTAATTGATGAGACTGGTTTTGATATGTGTGATTGAGAAATGGTTGATTTAGAAATGGCTGATTTAGAAGTGGTTGATTGAGACATACCTGATAATTTTAATTCCCATCCAAATCTGCGAGCATCAAGTATCAACATCACCACGTCTCTGGGGGAAGAGTATTCGAGAGCCGCTTGTACAAGGGCAATCTTTGCGGCTACTTGCTGGCTGAGTCGTATTTCCATTACGCCCCGTGAATATCGGTTATTGGTTAATTGCCTTCCATTACGGACGCTAATAGGGCTTGAATGTTGGTCAGTTGGGGATTTTCAGGAATAAAGTATCCTGTTCCAGTAGCGCGATCGCGCAATAAATTCGCATTCCCACCGACGAACATGATGTTTACCACGTCGGCTAAATATTCCCTTGCATCCACGGTAATTGAGTCCACAAGGCGGTTAAACCAGTCATTTAACAGGTCATCAAAGATGGGGGAAAAGTCGTATCTGTTGCCATAAATCAGGGAGCCATCTGTCACTGCGTCCATGACTTTGCAGGTTTTGAAGGCTATGTTGTCTCGCCGTGCGTGGGACTGCATCAAATCGCTGTTGATGATGTCGTTGGCAAGGGATACCCCACCGACATCGGGAATTGACCGTCGATGGACTGCCATGCCTTCTGGAGTCATAACGACGTAGTTTGTAGTTCCTCCACCAATATCGATGATTAAGCAGTCACCAGCGTCGTCTAGCCAGCCGTTACGGTAGGCATACACCCCGGCAACGTCGGATTCTAGGTAAAACCGGATATCGGTGACGTGGTGCTTGTAGGTTGTGCCGTTGACGGTGATTTCGTGAACGGAGCCAATCAACGCTTTTTTGATAGTGTCTTCACAAAAGCGATCGCGTGTTGGAATTAAGTATCTAACAATGCCTTCAAAATCCTGATGCAATCCAGCAAATAGGAACGGTTTGACAATTTCTGGGCTATGTTTACCCCGTTCGACGGCGGTTTGGGAGTTTTTCTGTTTGGTGGCATATTCTCCTAGAATCAAGCGCTTGTGGTTAATTTCCACTGTGGGGGATGTGTCGGTATTTAGAGTCATAACGCTTTTATGGGTGATGTCGGCACTGACTGAGCGCATGATTTGGGGTGGTTGTCCTAACAGTGCGGTGACTGTTGAGTAGTTGCCGATATCTGCACAAAATATATTGCTCATAATTCTTCGGGCGTTAGCCTTGCTTGTTTATGGGATGATTGCTGTTTGGAAGGTAGCTTTCTTTTCCTGGTTGGCAAGAACCGCAGACTGAAACCCTTGTCTCATAGTAAATAGAAGGGTTTGACTATGCCCCTAGTCCTTTGATTGCTATACCGCAGATATGCGTCACCAGTGCAGATGAGTGCTTGGTAGTGTTCAAAACTTTTTCTTTCTGTTTCTGCCAGCGCAAGTATTACATACAACCTTTGTGAGATTACACCATAACTTTTTACGCTGCCTTCTTGCCTTGTTTCGTCTACTTGGTGCTATATTAGATTGCAGTAGATGCCACTGTCAAGTACCTCAATCTAAACTTTTGGTATTTAATCTAATGTCGTAAGCTGGTAGCTAACCACTGACATTATTTGCGCTGATGGGGAAGTACAGACGACCTAGAGTGAATTTCGTTTTGGATGAGGACATTAGAGACGACTTGGCACTATGGGCTGTAGAGGAAGGACGCACTATGAGCAACCTTGTAGAGCGAATTGTCACAGCCGCAGTTCAAGAAAGACGAAGTAAATTACCACCATCTTCAAAAGAGGACAAACCGCCCAAATGATAAATTATGACAACCCAAAAAAAACGCATAAATTTATATTTTGCAGAAGAGGGGGACGATGTTTTATATGAAGCAGTCTCTTCCTTAGCGGCTAAAGAGAAGCGTTCTTTAAGCCAAATGGCAAAATTTTTGATTGCCGAAGGGATTGAGGCTAGAAAAAACAAGGAAAAAACTTAATGACTGATGCGGCACAATCTTTTCTCCAGCAAGGGCAAGGAGGATAAATGCCATCTAAAAACCCGCAGGTGTCAATCAGGTTAACTCCCGATGAATACAGTTATCTTCAGGGTTTAGCAGAGAGAAACTTTGTAACTTTGCCGCAGTTTGTCAAGATTTTGGTTAAACGGGCGATTGCAGAGGACAAGGAGAGACAAAACAAGCAAGCTTAAAAGGAGATATATTTACCAACATTTCTAATATAAATACGAGGTTGAACATGTAATCAACACAATGGCAAAAAACTTATTTGAGGACTTTTAGCCAACAGGAATAATTGCAAAATATGCAACAAATATAAATATTTTTGCTATCCGCGCAATTGTGTATACTACACCTTTTTTCATTGGCTCGGTTTAATCCGTTAATCCCTAGAACCCTGCGAAATTAACAAAAATTAACGATTGCCAGTTTCAACATTGGCATAAACGTAGGCGTTAAACTCCTCTTATTTTTATTGAAAAGTAAGAGCTAAGTTTCGTGTTGCAATTTTTATAAAGTCCGAATAGATAATTCAGTATCAACAATTACTTGATGCACTGAAATTAGAAAAAATATCATTTTTGTTGATCGATAAGTAGAAGATATGCTCTATCATTTGAAATTATACAAACCAGCGCGTTGCGGTTTCTAAGGATTTTCTTGTATTGCCGCCACCAAAGTAATGCATCGGTTTTATTTTGTGTACGCGCTTGTTTGGGCAAATACACGAGTAATAGCGCTTCTAAATTCCGCGCTCTCAAACTCGGAGTATTGAGTTAGAAGCACTCAACAATTAATTCGTTAAAAGCGAATTTTGCTTTTTTACATTTATTTACATTGACGTATGGAGGTGATTGTTACGGTTGCTCGAAGTCCATATTAAAAAATGCCGCTCTGTAGAGCGACATTATCGTTGGATTAAAGCATCCAAGATCTGTAATAATCTTATTTTTATCAATTGAATTAGGAGCGGAGCAGAGTTACTCTCCATTAACCTGACAGTGCGGTAAGTTTGGCGACTGAAAAACACTGAAAAGGCTATGAGTTGAGAGGCAACATCGTGCGCCGTAGTGGGTATGTAAACCCATTACGCATAATCTTAGCATTGTCGTTACCAAGTTTCTATCACTTTTGACATAGTTTCATATAAATTTTGGTGAGCTAGCCAAAACCTTGACTCTTTCTGAACTTTTAACGGTAGTCAAGCATCCGACAAAACAGCGATAGAACTAGGATTTCAGACAGGCTAAAAGCGCACACTCCCTCCAAAGTCCACCACACAATACCTTTGGAGAATAGCCATGTACGCCAAATCATCTAAATCTCATCATCAAAACGTTGTCGAAACCGTTTCCCAATATCCGGGAACCCAGTTTTTACATAGCTTTGACGAATTATCAATCACGAATTATTTTGACTGGGAATATGCCAAAAAACTCAAAGTCGGGGATAAAACCTTCCCGATATTGAACACGCAACTTGATGGCGTTCACCCTTGGCAACAACGCCCTTGTGCCAAGAACAGGCAGGAGCGATCGCTCTTGTCTGTTAACGTTTAGCACCATCAACCTCGCCCCAAGTGGGCATTACATCGAGTCGTAGAAAAATTAGAAGGCTGACAGAAGGTGGAACTTCCATCAGCCTCGCCCCAAGTGGGCATCAAATACTCCAATTTGACCTAATTCTACTACGGCTCTCTCAGAAAAACCACACATCCGAGAGAGACTTTCATGGAATCTTTAACAAATACTGCCTCTAACCAAGAAAACAAGGTAAATAATTCTCACTCCTCCGCAGTTATATCTCGCAGCGAAAAGTTGCGGTTAAATAGCAAGCATTACGAGCAATGCACCGTCAATAGAGGTTTATTGCCAGAATGGATTGAGATTAATTGCCGCAGCGTTGACATTTCATCGGCATCAGAATTACTAGGGTACACCGCAAAATCATCTGGTATCTGGCTCGAAGGTACAAACTATCAAGGACAGTTACGTCCTGATAAACCTTGGAGAAGCGACGATAATAAAAACGAAAAAGCCCCAAAATATCGCAGTCCTCGCGGCGAATATGATGTCATGCTGCCCATTCATCCAGAAATAGAAAATTATTGGGATGACTTAGAGGCATTAAAATTACAGTGCTACACCATTGACGGACATCCCTGCTTGGTGACAACAGAAGGATTTTTCAAAGCGATCGCCGGATGTTCCCACGACCTACCCACCATTGCCCTACTGGGGGTAGAAATGGGTTTAACACCAGCCAGTGCCGACCCCCAAGGTAAACGTTACCTTGTCCCTGGTCTAGAAAAATTTGCTCGTGCAGGTTTTGGTTTTATCCACGCATTTGACGCTGACTGTGCCACAAACTCAAACGTAGTCATGGCTCAAAGAAAGCTGGTGAGCCAAATTAAAAAATTTAAAGTACCGCAATATATCGTTACAGGGTTGTGGGAAGTTGATGAATCGTTTCAAAATAAAAATAAAGGTATGGACGATTACATCATGAATCATGGGGCGGATAATTTTAAACGAGAAATCCTGGCTAAAGCCGTGAATATTGAAAGGTGGGAGAAGTTATTCGAGTCTTCGGGTTCCTATGTTAACCAACAAAAAATAACTCCCAAAATTGCCATGCAAATACTAGCAGACCGTTATCGACACGAGTGGAAATATGATGCAGAACGGCAGCTATGGCGCAGGTGGAACGGAAAAATCTGGGAAGCAGAACAGGAGCTAATTTTCACCCAGGTGGTTTACCGCGCACTCGAAGAAATACCCAATATTGATTATGGTTACTTCTCCTTTATCGAAAATACAGTCAGGTTCCTTAAAAGCGAGCTAGTAGACAAGCATTGGCAAACCTTTAATCGTATGGATTGGATTGCTTTCAATGATTGTGTGTATGAGGTGAAAACAGGTAAAACTCACCCACATGCCCCTGGATTTGGGTTTATCTCCGTCCTTGAACATAATTTTCCCAAATTGGTCGCAATTGACCCCACAAGCAGCTTACTCGACCAATTACGAATTAACGCTCCCAACTTTTACGCCTGGGCTATGTATTCCCAAAAAGGCGACCCGCTAAAAGTTCTGAAATTACTAGCGATAGTTAACGGTGTGATCAAATTCCGGTTTTTTGACCTCCAGATGTTCGTCCACCTCCAAGGTGTTCCCGGTTCAGGTAAAGGGACTTACGCTCGACTTTTAGAAACGGTAGTTGGGAAGCCCAATCACACCAGCGCCAAACTTCACAAGCTGGGAGACGACAATGTGATTGCCGCAATCATTGACAAACAGCTAGTTATTTGTCCAGACGAGAAAAAACGCACATGTGATTTTTCCGGGTTGCTCAGTCTCACTGGCGGTGACAATATCCCCTATATAGCCAAATACAAACCACAAGCTAACGGCAAATTCTACGGCACAATCCTGGTAATC
Organism: Calothrix sp. UHCC 0171; assembly: GCF_034931845.1. Lineage (NCBI taxonomy): Bacteria > Bacillati > Cyanobacteriota > Cyanophyceae > Nostocales > Calotrichaceae > Calothrix > Calothrix sp. UHCC 0171. The sequence continues at coordinate 2,137 of NZ_JAYGHN010000049.1, read as the reverse complement.
AGTAACTCAAACCCATTTGTTGGGGATGTTACGGGCATAGACCGTCGCCTCTCCCTGGTAACATTTGAGGAATGCTTGCCCATTAGGGATACAGATGTGGAGAACAAAATGCAAGCGGAAGTCCCAGAATTAACTGCGCTTGCTTTAAGAATGCCCGACCAACAGGTGACGAACTTGATCAAAGGGGAAGGGGATGCAGCAATTCCAGATTTTAAACGCCAACAGTGGTTACATAAGACTGAAAATGATTCGGTTGCGTTGTTCATGGAGGAAATGTTAATTCCTGCTAGTCCTGACAAATTTGTCATGTTGGGTGGTAAGGGGGACGATGCCAGGACTTTGTACGGTGCCTATATTCGGATGTGTGACGAAAATAATTCCAAGTCTCTGTTTACCAAAAACAATTTCCGAGGACATTTGCTCGAACTGTGCCGTGAGATGGGATGGCGTTCCGTGAGAGAAGCAAGGCAAGGTAACGGCTGGAGGATATATGGGGTGCAGTTAAGGGAGGTATCGGATACAAGTTCTCGGATTAGCGATCGCTTAGGGGAGTGTAGGGAGTGTAGGGAGTGTAAACCAGGTGTAGACCCAAATCCAGACCTGAAACCCTTGTTCAGCAAGGAAAGTGTAGGGTATGTAGATAATTTAACGCCTTACATATCATCCAAAGAGAATCAGATATCTCATCAACTACGACAAGAAAATAGTCGTGAGGAGAATCTTACATCTCCAATATCGCGTGAAGAAAATAGTCATGAGGGCGATATTCCATCTCCAATGTCGTGTGGAGAAAATAGTCGTCAGGAGAATCTTACATCTCCAATAGTCTACACTCCTACACATTCCAGTCAGGGAGAGGATTTGAGGTCTGCACAACCAGAAAAACAGGTCTACACTGCCTACACTGAGACGGACGCTGCTACCACCGAATTAAGCAATCATAGCCCGTCACTACTGCAAAAAATGCTCTTAGTGTGGGAGACACAAGCCGTGCTAGGTGAATTGGTGCTTTCATCTTCTGAGACGGAGTTGGAAGCCGCCATCGCTCAATGCACGCTATCGGAAATAGCCTATATAAAAGAGGCTGCTAATTCTGTATGGCGACCTGGCTTAAACCGGGATGCCGATTACATGGGCAAACGGGTTGAAATCATGCAAGCAGGACAGGGTAGAGAAATTACAGTAAAAACTCAAGCAGGTAGTTTACTAAAAGTGAAGCGCGGTAATCTGCGTCCCTGGCTTGGGTTATAAAAAATATCTCCTGAGATTTTATGATGTTTTACCTCAATTGCGTAAGCAACGCTCTTATTGCATAGAATGATTGCTCATGTCCCAGAAGACAGCAACTGGGAAAAATCGGGCGGCGAAGCGGAGGGGTGGCGCTGCCATGATTAAATGTTTTGCCTTATGAGAGATTTTTGGGGCAGTTCCACCCCCGCCCGATTTAGCGTAGCGGTTCTCAGTTGCGATCGCGAGCTAATATTCAATTCCTCGATTTTTGTCTTGCTTTTGAAGCTTGATGCGTTCTGTGAGTATCCGTTGCAAATCCAAAAATCTCTCCAAATCAGATTCGGTCAAACCAAATCCTTGAGGTGGCGAACTGTTGTCTACAGATAGCGCAGCAATCTTTTCCCCACTTTTGCGCGTTAGCGTTAAGATGTTTTCCTCCAATGTAATAGTGTAGTGATTACCCTCAATACGTTGAGGTTGTTTTTGCATCTGCCAAAATAGTTGGATGGTAGGAGCGATTTTGTTAGCGTATTCGCTTTGGATAAGGTTTATTTCTTGGGCAGCATTTGGTTGACTGTCTTTAACAAGTTGTTGGTCAGTTATTGGATTCGCAATGGCTTTATTATCCTTGCCTTGATGTTGGCTGTTTCCTCCGTCAACACTTAATTCGCTACCGAAAGACTTCTTATTATTTTTATCCTCGTTATTTTTCTCAAAATTATTAAATTCGTTATCAAAAGCCTGCTGCTGGCTACTTTCATCAAAGTTATTAAATTCGTCATCAAAAACCTGCTGCTGGCTACTTTCATCGAAGTTACTAAACCCATCATCTGCCTTTTTATGGAGAGCAGATAGTTTTACCAACAAACCTAATTGTGCTGCCCTCAATGCTGCCATATCCCTTTCT
>NZ_JAYGHN010000048.1:0-33186 GCF_034931845.1 Calothrix sp. UHCC 0171 | reverse complement strand
TTTTCAAGTCAGAGGGCAGAGGACAGAAGGCAGGAGGGAAGAGGGTTTTAGCCTTGTTTATCTTTCTTAACATAGTTGTGTTTTTTCCCACCGACCTACTTATATCTCTAATTATGATTAATTGCAGCAGCACATGAAATGATGGAAAGTGACTGTGCTGTTGGGAATTTAGTCATGCAAGGTAAATTAATTATTTTTGAAGGGGTGGAAGGATGTGGAAAAACGACTCAAATACAACTGACAAGCCAATGGTTGCAAAGTCTGGGTATTGAAGCTGTGGTGACGCGAGAACCTGGGGGAACTGAATTAGGTGTGGATTTGCGACGACTATTGCTGGAAACTGGAAAAAATCACATTGCCAGCCGTACTGAACTATTATTATATGCAGCCGATCGCGCCCAACATGTGGAACAGGAACTCAAACCCAATCTCGCATCCGGTAAATTTGTATTGTGCGATCGTTTTATCTATTCAACCATAGCTTATCAAGGTTACGGACGTAGTTTAGATATGGATTTAATTAACCAACTCAACCAAATCGCGACAGCAGGTTTAGTTAGTGATTTAGTTTTTTGGTTTGATGTAGATGCGGAAATTGGACTCCAGCGCAAACGCAGTAGTGGAGAAATAGCCGACAGAATTGAAGAAGAAAAAATCGACTTTCACAAACGAGTCCAACAAGGATATGGCGAACTTGCAAAAACCTACCCCGAATTCATTATCAGGATAGATGCGAGTTTGAGTAAAGAAAGCATACAACAGCAAATTCAGGACAAGTTGAGCAAAGTCATAATTAATTAGTAATGTCCTTCTTCACACCATTAATTGGACAGGTACAAGCAGTAGAATTACTGATGCAAGCAGTAGTAAAAAATAGAATTGCACCAGCATACTTATTCGCAGGTGCGAATGGAATTGGGCGTGGATTGGCAGCACGGTGCTTTATCGAAGTATTATTTAGTCAAGACCCCACAGCCCAAAACCGCTTACGTCAAGGGAATCACCCCGATTTACTGTGGGTACAACCAACCTACCAACATCAAGGAGAGCGCTACACCCCCCAGGAAGCCGCAGCCAAAGGGATAAAACGTAAATCACCGCCTGTAATTCGTCTCGAACAAATCCGTGAAATTACGGAATTTTTGGGTCGTCCAGCAATGTTAGCACCAAGAAGTGTGGTAGTCATTGAACAAGCTGAAACCATGGCAGAAGGGGCAGCCAATGCCCTGCTCAAAACCCTAGAAGAACCGGGAAGAGCAACATTAATTTTAATTGCCCCTTCAGTGGATGCAATATTGCCAACATTAGTATCACGCTGCCAAAAAATACCCTTTTATCGCCTGGATGTTGTCGGCATGGCAGAAGTATTAAATGTCACAGGACATGGAGAAATATTACAAAACCCCACTATTATTAATTTAGCAGCAGGAAGTCCAGGGGAAGCGATCGCATCTTACGAACAAATGCAAGCGATTCCGACTGAGTTATTACAAGCATTACAAAAAACCCCTGCAAACCAACGTCAAGCTTTAGAATTAGCCAGACGAATCGATAAAGAATTAGATACGGAAGGGCAGTTATGGCTAGTTGATTATCTGCAACAGTTGTACTGGCAACAGCAATACAAAGCGAATATGATCGAAGAATTAGAGAAAAGCCGTAAATATCTGCTTTGTTACGCACAACCCCGTTTAGTTTGGGAATGCACCCTGTTAAAAGTGGTAGCTAACAGCTAACATCAGTTTCGCCTCAATATTTACGAGAAACATGATGTCGGCAGAATTTTTAATCGTCACATTATGTTTCGGCTAATTACTGAAAATTAAAATTTCTCCCCCTCCCCGCGTCTCTAAGTCTCCATGTCACTCTTAATAATTTGTCCGTCCTTTTCTGCGCTTTTGTTTTTGTACGGGGCGCATAGCTTCCCGCCCTAAAAGAAACATTCCGGCGACACCAAGACAGACAAACCAAACATACTGATACCAATATTGTCGCACCTGCTCGATCGCATTTAGTTCTGGGTGTAATGTACTTAAGTACAGCAGTAGCATAATTACCATCAATGCCCCAAATCCCACAAAACTTAGACCAATCCAAATTCTGGCATTCCGCAGTTCCCAGTCGGAAATTTCCTCTATATCGATTTCTGCAAGCTCATTCAATGTATTATCTGCTACAGAAGAAACCTTTTGCAAACGCTGGCTCATCTGTGAGGGTAAAACAGGTACAAGTGCAGCGACAGTGGGACGACGCAAAGAAATTTCTGCATCTCGTAATATTTCTAATGGTTTACGAGTTGCGGGTTCGGCAAATTCAATGTTTTCTGGTTCCAAGTCCATAAATTGCCCGATATTTAATGCTATGAGTCGGTTCACAGTTCTTAGTACATTATGGCGGACATCAAGCATTTATGTTGACTACAAGTCCAGTAAATGCTTATCTCCCGAAACTAATGGGTGAGCGTTTGTAGTAAAGTTTTGGGAAGTGTATAGTAACAAATATGCTTTACCTATTTTTAATGGTGAAATTCGTTTAAAAATTTAAAAATTAGCCTAGCGATTATTTATGCAACCTCGGAAAAGTGTGATTGAAATTTTTTCAACCTTCATTCAATTCGATACCGAACGTTTTCACTGCTGGGCTACAGATGGACGTTTGCGTCGAAGTATGCAAAGTAATCTGAAGATATCCCCGGATGAAACCTCGGAGGATATTTGGGCGCTATACTGGCACAAATCTTGGCATCAGCCAGACACTGCAACTATTTCCAAACAACATTTAATTGCCTATTTGCAGGAAGCTTGTTATTGGAGTTCGCAAAAAATGGTACAAATGTTTGCGAATACCCAGCATACATTACCTGACTTCTTCCAGATTGCCATAACTCAGTGCGATCGCATCCTCAAAGGTTTTAATCCCAATCAAGGTTTTGTCCTCAAAAATTATGCGAGTACGATTTTTGGCACCGTGATTCGGGAAACCCTACGTCAACGTCACGAAGTTGATATTTGTTCTACTTGGGGAATTTTGCGGAAAATTAGCCAAAAACGTTTGCTAGAGTCTTTAGAAAACGCTGGTTTATCGAAGGAGACGATTACATCCTATGTCACAGCTTGGAATTGTTTTAAATTAATTTATGTTCCTAGCCAAGCTGGCACTAGTCGTCAATTGGCTCGCCCGGATGACAAAACTTGGGAAGCTATTGCTAAGGCTTACAATTCTCAAACCATTTCCCGAACAACTCCCCAAACCATCGAAACTTGGATGCAAGCTTGTGCGAAAGCTGCACGTAACTATTTATATCCCAACATCACCTCTATCAACGCCCCCACGGGAAGCGAAGATACTTATGAGTTTGTTGACAATATCCCTAGTAACGAACAAGACTCGCTCTTAAGTGAGATAATTGCCGCCGAAGAACAGCAAACACGCACCTCGCAGCTTGGCGAAATGAATCAAATGCTCATTGATGCAGTCAATAAACTGGAACCAGAAGCTCAAGCAATCCTCAGACTGTACTATACCCAAGGATTTACCCAGCAACAAATAGCCAAAGAATTACAAATTCAACAATATACAATTTCCCGCCGCATTGCGAAAGTCCGAGACACCCTCCTCAAAACCTTAGCAAAATGGAGCGAAGCAAAACTGCATATTTCGATGACATCAGACCTACTTAAGAGTACAAATACAGTTATGGAAGAATGGTTGCAATCCTATTATAAAGGCTGAGGGCTGAGTAAGAAGTTAGTATACCCTGGGCAGTTAGCTATTAGCCCAAAGCTAAACCCACACCAGCTAATAGCCATTGGAACAATCCATTTTCAACCACGCCCAGTATAGTCACCAATTAGCCAATACCCATTACCCAAAACAATGACTACTAACCTATTTACTTTCGTTACGCCCAGAGATTTAATTTTAGAAATACCGCAAAATGCCTATAATCAAGCGTGGGGAAAAAGCCAGGTACATTCTAATCCAACTTCACGCTATCAAGCATATTTAAATGAACTTTGCCTGAGTGCTGTCTTACCTTGGTTACAGGAAGATGTCGCACCACAGGCAAAGGTATGGTTTAATACCACTGCTTTACCCAGTTTTTGGGAACTGGTAAATGGGACCGTCATTTGTATCGACGCAACTCGTGTTATCTTGGTTCCACAGGAAAGTATTGATCTTGGAGAATTACGAGTTCCGCAAGAATGGGTAGATATACCAAGTTGGATTGGCGATTATTATCTCGGCGTAGAAATTGAACCTGAAGATGGCTATGTGCGCGTTTGGAGTTACTGTACCCACGCACAACTCAAGCAGCAAGGAACTTACGATGCTAGTACCCGTACTTATGCTCTGGATGCGAGTGATGTGATTGATGATATATGCATATTTTCGACTGCTTGTCAAATATGTACTAATGAAGTTACCCGCAGTCAGGTGGCAGCCTTACCAGCCTTGAGTGCAACCCAAGCAAACAATTTAATTGTCCGTTTAGGTGATCGCGAAATGCTGGCACCACGTTTAGAAATTCCCTTTCCCACTTGGGGTGCATTAATTGAACACGGTGGCTGGAGAAAAAAATTATACCAACAAAGAATAGGGCAGCCAGAACAGTTTTCCATTTTTCAATGGCTGCAAACTAGTATACCACAAGCTGTACGGGAATTAGGCTGGGATGCTATCAACCTGCAATTGGGGGCAGGCGCACGTAGTCTTGAAGAAACAGCAGCAGAAAATATACTTTCCCGGCAATTAACGATCGCCGGACAAAATTATGAATTGCGGGTAATTCCTCAAATAGAAGCGGAGGAGGACGAAGAATCGATCATCTGGCGTTTTGAATTGCGAAATACAGCAGTTGGGGGGGTTATTCCCGGTGGCTTTAAATTGCGACTGCTGACAGAAGATTTACAAACATTTCCAGACAATGAAATCACAGCCAATACGGCGACAGAAGTGCTGGCGATTGAAGTTGCCTTAGAAGCAGGCGAGGGAATTGTTTGGGAAATTGAGCCATTGCCAGAAAATTGCGATCGCGAAATTCTCAGATTTTAGTTAGTTGTTTTGTATTTGGGTAATTTAAATAAGATATGAATCAGGGTAAAATTGGCGTTGCGGTTATTGGTACAGGATTTGGTCAAAAAGTCCACATTCCTGGATTTCAGGAGCATCATCGTACAGAAGTAGTAGCAATTTACCACCGTGATATTGAAAAAGCAAAAAAGATTGCTAGTGCTAACAACATACCATCAGCTAGTGATGATTTTATAGAAATTATTAATTTACCAGAAGTTGAGGCTGTAAGTATCTCCACACCGCCATTTTTGCACTATGAAATGGCAAAAGCAGTCCTGAATGCCGGCAAACATTTATTATTAGAAAAACCAGTCACATTAAACGCTAGGGAAGCCAAAGAACTGTATCAACTAGCACAGCAACAAAATGTGATTGCCACCGTAGATTTTGAATTTCGTTGTGTGCCTGGATGGCAATTATTTGCAGAATTATTAACATCAGGATATGTCGGCAATCAGCGACTAATTAGAATTGATTGGTTAGGTGCGTCCCGTGCAGATGCATCGCGCCCTTGGAATTGGTACTCTCGCAAAGAAGAAGGCGGTGGTGCATTAGGTTCCTTAGGTTCCCACGCATTTGATTATATTTATTGGTTATTTGGTTCGGTACGCAGATTAAGCGCCCATTTTAGCACTGCAATTCCCCAAAGAATTGACCCCAGTACAGGGGAATTAAAATTAGTCGATACTGACGATACTTGCATGTTAATGTTGGAATTAGCTGATGGTACACCATGCCAAGTTTGTATTAGTGCCGTAGTTCACGCATCTCGTCCCCATTGGTTAGAAGTATACGGAGATAAAGGGACTTTGGTGTTAGGAAGTGAAGAACAAAAAGATTATATTCATGGTTTTCGAGTCTGGGGAAATAAAATTGGCGAAGCATTAGCAGAAATTGAAATTCCCAATAGTTTTATCTTTCCCAAAAATCATGCAGATGGGAGAATTTCTGCATTTATTCGTGTAATCGATAATTGGGTAAAAAGTATTGATCAAGGAAAAGCAATAGTTCCTTCTTTAAGGGAGGGAGTTTATTCGCAATTATTAATGGATTTGGCGCATCAATCGAATTTAACATCTCAATGGGTAGATGTACCCGAATTACAGGATTTTTTGAGAAATTAGCCTAATTCATCAACTGTAAATAACCATATTAAATGTAATTCTAGCTCCCGGTAACATTGATGAACATGAATTTTTTCAACCTGTTGAATCCGAACTCAGATTATTGAGGAGTTTATAATTAAGTGAAACCAATCTTGGGTTTAGCAATTAGTTCCATATTCATTTCTGCACCAGCTTTTGCACAGATAGGATTACAACCATTATCTGGGGTGAAAATTTTAATTAACCCAGGGCATGGAGGGCAAGAAACTGGCGCGGCTGGCGCAACGGGATATTTAGCTAAAGATGTTAGCCTGACAGTATCTAAGTTGCTGCGTGATGAACTGGTTTTAAGAGGTGCGGTAGTGGTGATGACACGAGAAGATGACAGAGAAGTAACTTTGTCGGCTCGCCAAGCCATGATTGATCAACAACAACCAGCGATCGCTCTCACTATACATTACACAGCAGTACCTGATGAGGGAGATGCGGAGAATACCAAGGGCGTGAGGACTTTTTGGTATCATTCCCAAGCCCATAGCCTAGCCGTTTTTCTCCACAATTATCTAGTTAATCAGCTAGGACGTGCATCAATGGGGGTGTTTTGGAATAACTTGGCGCTCACTCGTCCGGCGACAGCACCATCAGTGGTAATGGAACTGGGTTTTATGACTAACCCCGAAGAATTTGAATGGATAGCCAACAGCGATGAGCAAAAAAAATTAGCGCGAGTCTTGGCAGATGGGGTTGTTAAATGGTTTCAAGGCATCACTCCGCGATCGCTATGACACCGTAAGTCTATCAAGCACTTCACAAGTTCCTCAACTTTTTCACGTAACCTCTATATCATAGCCAGATTGGCTTTTCTTTTCTTTATCGCGATCGCGTGGCGTGGTTATGAAGCGATTACCATTATCCGACCAACCGACTTACCGCCAACCCAACCCGGAAACTGAGACTTTGCCCAAGCGTCTGCCGAAAATCTCACGCAAACGTTTGATTTATGCTGCGATCGCATTTGGGACTATTTTCTTAGTTGTGCAGGCATTTCGTCCTGCCCCGATTCCCGTTGATACAGGGCTTGTGAGTCGGGGTGAATTGCGAGTGACAGTCAATGCCGAAGGTAAAACAAGAGTACGCGATCGTTTTACTATTTCTGCTCCGGTTGATGGTCGTCTGGCTCGAATTGAACTAGATGAGGGTGATAAAATCAAGCAAGGAGATATGGTTGCTAAAATTGACCCCCTTCCCCTCACATCTTCAGTCAAAGAAGCCTTGGGAAGACTGGCAGAATGGCAAGCACAGCGTCAAGGTGTGGCGACGCAAAGACCGAAGGAAGCTAATTTAGAACAGGCACGCCAAAGAATTCAAGCAGCAATCGCAAATCAACGCCAGGCAGAGGCTAGGGTTATTCAAGCCCAAGCGGCACTCGCACAAGCACGACGGGATAACCAACGTGCCCAAGAATTACAAGCATCTGGGGTAATTCCTCGCCAAGATAGGGAAGTTGCGGAACTCAATCAAACAACGAGAGCCAAAGAACTGGAAACTGCAAGGCTGGCTGCAAAAGCAAGTGCCAATGAAGTGGAGGTAGCCCAAGCAGCCCTAACTGTATTGCAACAACAAAAAAGCGACCCCGATTATCTACTCAAGGTTTACGATGCCCGTATTGCCAGCGTCGAAGCCGAACTCGCCAAGTTAAAGGATGAAGCAGCCCGTACAGATATCCATTCGCCTGTGAGTGGACAAGTATTGCGAGTCCAAAAAAAAAGCGCTCAATATGTTACATCTGGCACGCCATTATTAGATATTGGTAATGTCTCCAACCTGGAATTAGTCATTGATGTGCTTTCTGGCGATGCCACAAAAATTAAACCAGGTGCCCAAATTTTCATCGTTCAAGGAACCGAAACTGAAGCAATCCAGGCGAAAGTTAGATATGTAGAGCCTTCGGCATTTACCAAAGTTTCTGCCCTTGGTGTTGAAGAACAGCGCGTCAACGTTATTGGTGATTTTACTGATAAATCCCATTTATTTGGTGATGCTTATCGTGTTGATGTCCAGATAGTTGTTTGGGATAGGGAGAATCTTTTGAAAGTACCACTGAGTTCGTTATTTCGCTGTGGTAAATCCTGGTGTACTTTTGTGGTTAACAATGGCAAAGCGAATCGAAGACAAATTGAAGTTGGACAGCGCAGCGATTTTGAAGCGGAAATTAGGCAAGGACTTAAGGAAGGTGAGGCGGTAATTCTTCATCCCAGCGAACAAATTGAAGATGGCAAACCTGTTACTGTTCGATGAGCTAAAAGAGTTTAGTTATCATTAATTTTCTCCGCGTCTCCCCATCTCCCCATCTCCCCATCTCCCCATCTCCCCATCTCCCCATCTCCCCATCTCCCATCTCCCCATCTCCCATCTCCCTATCTCCGCGTCTCCCCATCTCCCCATCTCCCCATCTGTTTGCTCGCATTTCTCGCCAATCTTGAGGCGAACCTGAATATTACTCCCTAGTTTTCAACACAGCCACTAAATCCAAATTCACCAATTGACGGCGCACAATTGCTCCAGAAACAATAGCGGCTAGAGTCACCACCACAAATGCAAAGGCAAAACTCGCCCTACTCACAACTAGGGGAATACGATAAAGTTCTGAGTTGTAGGTGAGGGACATTAACGCACAGAGAGCAAATCCGATCGCAAAACCCAAGGGAATGGCTACCAGTGTCAGCACCGCCTGTTCGCCCAAGAGAATTACAGCGATTTCGGCTTGGGTGAAACCAATTACCCTTAGTGTTGCTAGTTCCCGACTGCGTTCTGACAAAGCGATGCGGGCGGCATTATAAACCACCCCAAAGGCAATCACACAAGCGAAAATTACCAACACAGTAGTAAAAATACTGAGACTACCCGCAATAGTTTCTTGAAAACGAGCGATCGCCATTTCCCGTACAGATACCCCGCTCACTGCTGGTGTCCGTTTTAGCAACGCATAAAGTCGGTCAATTTGCAGCGAGTCAGCAGTTAAATAGGCTCCAGATATAGTTCCTCCTTCTTGCATTAACCGATTCAAAGCCCGAATATCCATGTATGCAGAAAGACCAATGAGTTCATCAACTAGCCCCGCAACGGCAACAGTACGAGTCGGTCTTTCCCCCTCCAAAACCTCCACCGTCAGCACATCACCCGGTTTCACTCCGAGAATTTCCGCCAGCTTTGTGGTAAGTATGACTCCATTTTCCGGCAGTTTCAGCGTACGTAAATTCCGATCCACCAATCGACGCAGTTCGCCCCCCACCTCCAATCCCGTCAAAGCAATTCGATAGGTGCGGTGTTGAAAACGCAACCTTGCGGGTACGGCGCGGAATGGTTCGGCACGCAAAACACCTGGTAAATTGGCAACTTCATAACGCACACGGTTGGGACGCGGTTCATTAAATACAATTGTCACATCTTCCCGTTGGACATTACGGTATTGCACATCAATCATATGTTGCATCGCATCGGTTGAGTAACGACCAACAACTAATATCGCCACCGCCAGGGAAATGCCCACAATCGACAGCAAAGCCTGGATTGGCTTACGTTCCAAATTCCGCAAAATCATCCGCCCGACAGGTGAAACAAGATTTTGGAAGCCCAAACGTTCAATCATGGTGGGACGAAAGTGGGCAGGTGGTTCGGGACGCATCGCTTCGGCGGGAGGGAGGGAAACTGCTTTTTGCACAGCCATAAATGCACCAATGACGGCAGCACCAATACTAATCAAAATAGCACCAGCTATCACCCCAGTTCCCGCTTCGTAACGCAGGATGGGAAAGGAGAAAAACCGCATGTAATTCTTAGTGACAGCCGCACCAAACCACAGCCCTAAAGCTGTTCCCAGGAATGCACCTGTAAATGCGATCGCCAGCACAAATTTGAGGTAATGTAAACCAATAGTAACGTTGTTGTAACCAAAAGCCTTGAGGACGGCGATTTGATCCCGTTGGGTGGCAATAATCCGCGACAGCAAAATATGCAACAAAAATGCAGCGATACCCAGAAAAATGGAGGGCACTATAGTTGCAGTTCCTTGTAATTGGGTAATTTCCTCCGAGAGAAAACGGTTAGAAAGTTGGTCTTTACGTCCATAAGCCCCAAATCCGCCATACTTTTCCAACAGCTTATCGAGGTGGAAAATCACATCCGCTTCAATTGCACCCTGCATCAATGTCAGCGTCACATCATTAAACGCCCCATCCATATTAAAAGCAGTTCCCAAAGCCTCCCGTCCCATCCAGAAAACCCCAAACCGCTCATTATCCGGGAAAATATCCCCCGTTCCCTGAATGGAGTAAACATACTCCGGCGACAGCGCTACCCCGACAATTCGCAACTTTTGCCAGCGTCCGTTGATGACTGCACCGAGAGAATCACCCAAATCCAGGTGATGTACCTGGGCAAAGTTCTCACTAATTAATACCTCATCGCTGCGTCCAGGTTCAAGGTAGCGCCCTTTACGCATGTAGAGGTCATTGAGTATCGGCATTTGCCGCTCTGGTATCGATATTAACCGCCCCGTTGCTGGTTCATCCCGTCCAGGAATATCGAGGCTGACATCGGCAATTACCCGCGTCTGTACCTGCGCCACTCCGGGAATTTCCCGAATTTGTGCTGTCAGGGATTCGGGTGCGCGTTTGAGTTGGGCAAAAACTTGGGCAAAATGGTATTCCTGGTAATAGGTAGCTTGAGAAAGCTTGAGGGATTCGTAAGCACTCAACATGGAGACAAAACTGGCAATTCCACAGGCGACAACAAGAGCGATCGCAATTATTTGACCACGCAGGCGTAAAAGGTCACGGATGAGTTTTTTGTCCAGCGCTTTCAGTGTTTTCATGGTAATTACCATCCCATCTCATACCAATTCGCAATTCGCAATTCGCAATTCGCAATTAAAAAACTTAGATGCAGCAAAGCTTTCAGGATTTACATCTGTATCAGATTTTTCGTGAAATGGTATCAGACTATGCTTGGATGTGCTTGAAAGAAGGGAATGAATATTGGCAAATGAAACAGCAAAATCGTAATGAGCGGAAACCACTCAAAATTTGCTGCTGACATTTGATCATCTCAATTTTTTGATCTTGTTCTTCTGCAATTATCCATGAACATTAACATAATTATTTTTTCAATGGAGTAATTCTGAAATTCCTACTTAGAGAGTTACAAATAAAATTTAAAAATCAAAATTTAGTCCGATAAGAGAAACTAGAAAAATACTATTTTTACGGAATCAGATTTAACACAGAGTCCTAAAAAGTTTTATATTACAAATATCTACTTAATTTTAACCAAACATTGTAGTAGAAAACACATTGTTACTGAGTTAATGTACATAAAAATTATGCGTAAATTAGCGTTAATTTTTGCGATCGCACCTCTAATCTTCGCCATGAGTGCTTGTGCCGGAGATTCAGGAAATACAAGCAGCACTCAAACAACCCAAACCACTCGCAATCGCTGGGATACAGTCAAAAATCGTGGTCAGCTAATTTGTGGTGTCAGTGGTGAAGTCCCAGGATTTAGTTTTGTCGGCACTGATGGTAAATACAGTGGTATCGATGTAGATGTTTGTCGCGCCGTAGCAGCAGCTTTATTTGACAACCCCGATGCAGTCGAGTATCGCAATCTCAGCGCCAAAGAACGGTTTACAGCTTTGCAAACTGGGGAAGTAGATATTCTCAGCCGCAACACCACATGGACACTTAGCCGCACAAGCTCAGTTGGGTTAGAGTTTGCACCTGTTGTTTTTTACGACGGTCAAGCAATCATGGTTCGTCAAAATAGTAACATTAAAACCCTAGCAGACCTGAAAGGCAAAGCCATCTGTGTTCAAACTGGAACTACAACAGAGCAGAACTTAGCAGACCAAATGCGGAAACGGGGCATTACCTACAAACCCGTCGTTTTTGAAGATGTTAACGTTACCTTTGCCACTTATGCTGAAGGACGTTGCGACGGGATTACAGCTGACCGTTCAGCATTAGTTTCTCGGCGATCGCTTTTACCTAAACCAGAAGATAACCTGATTCTCGATGAAGTCATTTCTTCCGAACCACTAGCGCCCGCCGTCGCTAAAGGAGATAGTAAGTGGAGCGATGTTGTGAAGTGGGTGGTCTATTCTCTCGTCAAAGCTGAAGAATTGGGCATTAATTCCCAAAACCTAGGACAATTCGCCACTAGCACTGACCCAGATATCAAGAGATTTTTAGGAACAGAAGGAAACCTTGGTGAGAGCCTCGGCTTAACCAACGACTTTGCTGCCCGAATCATCAAGCACGTAGGTAACTATAGCGAAGTTTACGATCGCAATCTGGGGGCAAAAACCAAGCTTAATCTAGCTCGCGGTCAAAATCAACTTTGGACAAAAGGCGGATTACTTTATTCTCCACCGTTTCGGTGAGGGGGATTGTGAAGGACGCGGGGAAATGACTAATGACAAATGACCAATCAAAAATGACAAATCTAAAATTATTGTGGCGCGATCGCAGATTTTGGCAAATTGGGGGACAAGTCATAGCTGTACTTTTAGCAATAGCTGTCGTCACAATACTCTGGAGTAACCTCAACCGCAATTTACAGCAACTAGGTATTCGATTTGGTTTTGATTTTCTCCAACAACAAGCATCTTTTGATATTGGTGAAACTGCAATTAGCTACAAACCAACTGATACCTACAGTCGGGCTTTATGGGTAGGTTTAATTAACTCATTGAGGATAGCAGTTCTGGGAGTTTTTCTGACAACAATTGTGGGAGTAAGTGCCGGAATTGCTCGCCTTTCTGATAACTGGTTAGTGCGGAATATTAGCTTAGTTTACGTAGAAATATTTCGTAATACTCCTTTACTGCTGCAATTACTGTTTTGGTACTTTGCGGTTTTTCTTGGTTTTCCCAAGACAGAAAACAAAATTTCTCTCTGGGGGATGATTTATTTGAGCCAAAATGGTGCTGAATTTCCTTGGTTTACATTATCTCCGGAGTTTTCCGCCTTATTACTAGGGCTAACTTTTTATACAGGTGCATTTATTGCCGAGATTGTCCGGGGTGGAATTCAATCAGTACCGAAAGGACAATGGGAAGCAGCGCGATCGCTTGGCTTAAAACCAGGGTTAGTAATGCGTTTAGTAGTATTTCCCCAAGCCTTGCGGGTAATTATCCCCCCACTGACAAGCCAATATCTCAATTTGACCAAAAATTCCAGTTTAGCGATCGCTATTGGCTACCCCGATATTTATTTTGTCGCCTCCACAACTTTTAATCAAACTGGGCGGGCAGTAGAGGTAATGTTACTAATTATGCTCACTTATCTCACCCTCAGTTTAACGATTTCCCTAGTCATGAATTTATTGAATCGCAGCGTGCAGATTCAGGAGAGATGAAGCAGATATAGACGCGATAGCGGCTTCCCGTAGGGTGGGAGATGAGGGAGATGAGGGAGACGCGGGGACGCGGAGAAATAACAAATAACAAATAACAAATAACAAATAACAAATAACAAATAACAAATAACAAATAACAAATAACAAATAACAAATAACAAATAACAAATGACAAACCCTCAATTCTTGTGGCTGCGTAAAAATCTTTTTAGTAATTGGTACAACAGCTTATTAAGTGTTGTCTGTTTCGCTTTCTTAGTTTGGTTAGCTAGGGGTATTTTTATTTGGACAACTACTCAAGCCCAATGGGCAGTAGTTGAAGTTAATTTACGTTTATTTTTAGTTGGTAGATTTCCTCAATCCTTATATTGGCGGATTTGGATTGTGTTGGCGATCGCCTCTACTTTAGCTGCTGTAACTTGGGGTATTTTTTCTCACAAACAAAGGTTTTCAAAGCCTAAAATTGTTATTTTTATTTTATTTTTTTGTTTTTTATTAGTTGTTTTACCCTTAGATTTTACATCCCGGCTATGGTTGCTATTTAATGCTGTTTTATTATCTCTAGGATTGTGGCTGGGGAGAAAATTTACTAAATTAATAGCGCCCTTACTTTCTCTAATCTGGTTATTATCTTTTCCCATAATTCTCTGGTTAATTGGTGGTGGATTTGGTTTGCAATCTGTCTCCAGTAATTTATGGAATGGTTTGCTACTTACTTTGTTAATGGCAATAGTGAGTATTTTACTGTCTTTTCCCATTGGAGTTTTACTAGCACTAGGACGCACTAGCAATTTACCGATAATCCGGTGGTTTTGTATTCTTTACATTGAAATTATCAGAGGATTACCCCTGATTGGGATTTTGTTCCTAGCACAGGTTATGCTGCCATTATTTCTACCAATTGATCTACGATTAGATCGAATAATGCGAGCAATTACGGGACTAATATTATTTAGTGCTGCATACATGGCAGAAAATGTCCGGGGTGGACTTCAGTCCATCTCTCGTGGACAAATTGAAGCAGCAAAAGCATTAGGCTTAAATTCTCTCTTGATGCTGACATTAATTGTGTTACCACAAGCTTTACGGGCAGTTATTCCGGCAATTGTTGGGCAGTTTATCGGTTTATTTAAAGATACTTCATTGCTCTCTTTGGTGGGATTAGTAGAACTTACCGGAATTGCCCGTTCAATTTTGGCGCAACCTCAGTTTATTGGACGTTATGCAGAAGTTTATTTATTTATTGGCTTAATTTACTGGATATTTTGTTATTTGATGTCTTTGGCTTCTAAACGATTAGAAAGGCAGTTAAGTAATTAAAATGAAAACATAAAAGTTGACTTAACTTATGCAGAGGTGTAGATAATAAAAGTTTAAAAGGTGAAATATTTATGTCAGAACAAAATCCCATAATTATTGCTGAGGATGTACACAAATGGTATGGAAAATTTCACGCTCTTCAAGGTGTAAGCCTAACAGTAAATCGTGGTGAAGTTGTGGTGTTGATGGGTCCCTCTGGTTCGGGAAAGTCTACATTTATCCGAACATTTAATGCCTTAGAAGCATATCAACAAGGCAGAATTGTTATAGATGGTATTACCCTGAGCCATGATTTGCGAAATATTGACGCAATTCGCAAAGAAGTGGGCATGGTATTTCAACAATTTAATTTATTTCCCCATTTAACAGTATTGCAAAATATTTCTTTGGCTCCCATTTGGGTGCGACGGTGGACGAAAGCTAAAGCAGAAGAATCAGCAATGCAACTACTAGAAAGAGTCGGAATTTTAGAACAAGCACATAAATATCCAGGACAGTTATCTGGGGGACAGCAACAACGGGTAGCGATCGCTCGTGCTTTAGCGATGCAACCTAAAATTATGCTGTTTGATGAACCAACTTCAGCCTTAGACCCAGAGATGGTAAGAGAAGTTTTGGATGTGATGCGGGGACTTGCTGGTGATGGGATGACAATGGTAGTTGTCACCCATGAAGTGGGATTTGCCCGTGAAGTCGCTGACAGAGTAATTCTGATGGATAGCGGTTCCCTAGTTGAGTCAGGAACACCAGACAGCTTTTTTAATAAACCCCAAGAAGAACGAACTCGTCAGTTTTTATCACAAATTCTCTAAAAATATGCCTAGTAGTCTGGCAAACCATAATTGACGGGTTGAGATTAACTAGAACAGACGGAGACGCGGAGACGTGGAGATTTTTGTTCCTGCAAAGTAACTTGGGTAAACTACTAGATTACCTCAGGTTTCATATCAATTTTTTGTAGTTACCAGACGCTGTTATTTTAACTCACGGTTTCTGGTACATTACTGGTAGATTAAATTTAATCACCATTGTGTAAATTTAATAGGGTCTAGCGCATGAAAATTATTCATGGAACCTGGATACCGAGTGCTGAAGCTGATTTTCTTCAAACAGGTAGTTTATTCCTGTGGGTGGAAACTCCTATCACTACAAAAAGTAGGAATAAGAACCCAAAAATCCATCCTGGGCATCTTGACAAAAATGCATTGATTACTTTTATTACTCAGGAATTAGGAATTAAGATTAACCCGCTCGAAATAGAAAAATGCATATTCCCACAATATTTCGCTTTGCCAACTGCGAGCGATCGCCCTTTACCTTCTCCAGAATTAGGTAAATATTTAGAAGCGGAAATTCCCGAAGATTATGAATTATCTTATTGGCAGGTGGATTGTTATGATATCCAAACAGTTAATGCTATAAAAATCATTAGCGATATTCATTTTTTGACGCTATATTTATCAAATGAAGTGCAGCTTGGTTCGGATTTATTATTCTGGTATCACTACAGCCAAGCTTTTAAACAAGTTATTCTCAAAGACCAGTATATTCCTGCATTCAAATATCAAATTAAAGAAGTTGCTGCCACGGTAAATACAGCAAAAAATACAGCAAAAAATACAAACAAAAATTCAACAAAGACAAGTAAAAAGCAAACTGAGACTCAAACGAAACAATCATCGGAAATTTACGCTATTTGGGAAATAATTTCCGAACAATATGAAGCAAATATTGCCAAGTATGTCGAATATATGCCACTAATTTGTGTGGCAGGTTCTGCAACCCATAACTCAGAAGTAGAGTTATTCGATCGCGAAACAATTTTACGTCATTTTAGCGAATCTCTTTTAAATGCTATTGTCACTAACACCGCCTCAACAGCAGCTTTTGATAAGCGAATAGAAAATTCCTTAATTTATAGCTGTCTCTATCAAAAAAAGTGTAATCCCATCCAGGGAAATATCGCCCTAACTGAATACCAGCAATGGTTAGCTTGGAAAAGTAAAATTACCCGCAGTCAAAATAACTCATCTTTTCATCTTTGCTTTCAATTACAATCACCTGCTTCCGAAGCAATTGATAATTGGCAGATTCAGTTTTTAGTCGCTAGCAAACAAGACCCTTCCTTAAAGTTAGCATTAGTGGATTACTGGAATCTCAAATTGGCGAATGGAGACTTAGAAAGTGCTAGTAATCAGAGTAATAATAGGAAAAATAAAAAATCCCCTGCCCCAAATTCCCACTCCCAACTTCCCAACTTCATCGATCGCAACTTTGAAACCAATCTCCTCCTAAATTTAGGATATGCAGCCAGAATGTATCCGAAATTATGGCAGGGAATGGAAACCGATAAACCAATTGGACTGCAACTTAGCTTAGACGAAGCATTTGATTTTCTCAAAGAAAGTGCTTGGGTATTAGAAGACGCAAATTTCAAGGTAATTGTACCAGCTTGGTACACTCCCGCAGGTCGTCGTCGGGCAAAAGTTCGACTGAAAGCTTCCTCTAGGAGAAAATCTGCCAGTAAGAACGATAAAAAAGGTTATTTCGGGTTGGATTCACTGGTAGAGTATGAATACGAACTGGCGATCGGCGACCAACTAGTTTCCCGGAGCGAGTGGGAACAATTAGTTAATGCTAAAACCCCCTTAGTACATTTTCGCGGTCAGTGGATGGAATTAGATCGCGATAAAATGCAGCAAATGTTGGAATTTTGGCAAACTCATGGTGACGAAAAACCTGCAATGTCAATGTTAGATTTTCTCCAACGCAGTGCGGAAGCTGGGGAAGATTGGGACATTGAACATGATGATTTTCTTTCGGAGATGGTGACTAAACTGCAAGATAAAAGTCAGTTGGAACCAGTTTGTGAATTACCAAATTTGCAAGGAAGTCTCCGAGAATATCAAAAACGGGGTGTTTCCTGGTTAAGCTATCTGGAAAAATTAGGATTAAATGGCTGTTTAGCGGATGATATGGGATTGGGAAAATCCGTCCAGGTAATTGCCAGACTCGTACAGGAAAAAGATGAAGAGGAAAAATTGAGTCCAAATATTTCTTCTGGAAAATTAACTGTCGAGAATAAAAAAGGTAAACAAAAAGAAAATACAAACTCAGATCAGATCAACCAAACCTTATTACCCACACTATTGATTGCACCAACCTCAGTCTTGGGAAACTGGCAAAAAGAAATTGCTAAATTTGCACCACATTTGCGATCAATGGTACATCATGGCAGCGATCGCATCACCGAAAGTAGAGATTTCCAAGCAGCTTGTCGGCAACATGATGTGGTAATTACTTCCTTCACCCTAGCTCGCAAAGATGAAAAACTCTTGAATAGTGTCGAGTGGCAGCGTTTGGTATTGGATGAAGCCCAAAATATCAAAAATCCCAAAGCCGCACAAACCAAAGCTATCC
The DNA here is from genome assembly GCF_034931845.1 of Calothrix sp. UHCC 0171. NCBI lineage: Bacteria > Bacillati > Cyanobacteriota > Cyanophyceae > Nostocales > Calotrichaceae > Calothrix > Calothrix sp. UHCC 0171. Next base: position 14,848 of record NZ_JAYGHN010000048.1, on the reverse strand, counting down.
TGAAAATATCGGCAAAACATCGGCTTGCATTGACGGGGACACCTGTAGAAAATCGCCTGCTGGATTTATGGTCAATTTTTAACTTCCTCAATCCTGGTTATTTGGGAAAAGAAGCCCAATTTCGTAAATCCTTTGAAATTCCCATCCAAAAAGATAACGACAGGGTAAAATCCACTACCTTGAAAAAGTTAGTCGAACCCTTAATTCTTCGCAGAGTTAAAACCGACAAATCAATTATTAACGATTTACCCGATAAAGTTGACCAAAAACTATACACCAACCTCACCAAAGAACAAGCATCCCTATACGAAGCAGTTGTTAAAGATGTCGAAAAGCAACTAGAAGAAGTCGAAGGAATTCAACGCAAAGGTTTAATTCTCTCCACATTGATGAAATTAAAACAAATTTGTAATCATCCCGCCCAATTCCTCCAAGATGGAAGTGAATTTTCAACGGAGCGATCGCATAAACTCAGTCGTTTAATAGAAATGGTAGAGGAGGCAGTTGCCGAAGGAGATAGTTTACTCGTATTTAGTCAATTTACAGAAGTATGCGAATCAATCGAGAAACATATCAAACATGGACTGCATTACAACACATATTACCTCCACGGCGGCACAACCCGCCAACGCCGAGAAAAAATGATTACCGAATTTCAAAACCCGGAAACTGAACCATCAGTTTTTATACTTTCATTAAAAGCAGGTGGTGTGGGAATTACCCTGACTAAAGCTAATCACGTCTTTCATTTTGATCGTTGGTGGAACCCAGCAGTCGAAGAACAAGCAAGCGATCGCGCTTTCCGAATTGGGCAAAAAAAGAATGTTTTCGTACATAAATTTGTGGCAATTGGAACTTTGGAGGAAAAAATTGACCAAATGATTGAAGATAAGAAAAAGCTTGCGGCTGCGGTAGTTGGAAGTGACGAATCATGGTTGACAGAACTGGATAATGAAGCCTTTAAACAGCTAATAGCATTGAATAAAAATGCAATATTAGATTAGAGAATGGCGAATTAGGAATCTAAATAATCTAAATAAAAATAATCTAAATATTAATCATCGGAAATTTTGACATGGTTAAATTTTCTCGGACTTGGTGGGGAGAAAGATTTATTCAAGCGTTGGAATCATTTACCGATTCTGGGAGATTACAACGAGGTCGTTCTTATGCTAGTGGTGGAAAAGTCAAAAGTTTTGAAATCAATGGTAATCAGATAACTGCCAAAGTTAGAGGTTCAGTAAATCCATATTTTGGAGTTTATAAAGAACCAACCTACAATATTTCCATTCAAATTACACCTATCCCCAAAACAAGCTGGAATCTGGCGATCGAAAAACTTTCATCAAAAGCCAGTATTGTTTCGCAACTATTAATAAATGAAGTTCCCACAAATATTGAAAATACATTTTCGCAACTGGGATTACACCTCTTACCGAAGAGTCGTCAGGACTTTAAAACAAAATGTTCTTGTCCCGATTCATCTAATCCTTGTAAACATATAGCCGGAGTTTATTATTTAGTTGCTTCCCAACTCGACAATAATCCATTTTTACTATTTGAACTCAGGGGATTATCAAAAGCCGAACTACAAAAAAAACTCGCTCAAACACCTTTAGGCAAAGCACTCTCTCAAGAATTAGAAACAAAAGAAATTCAGCCAGAAGTTTCAACTTCCTTTTATACCCAACCAAAAAAACAAAAAATTGCCCCTCCAGATAGTGCGAGGGAATTTTGGTTAGGAACGAAGCGACTAACTCAAACAATTGAAGTTTCAACAGCTAATAGCGTCTCGGCGATTGTGATTAAAAAACAGGGAGATTACCCAGCTTTTTGGGATAAAGATAGTTCTTTCATTGAAACGATGGAAGAATTTTATCAGCGCGTGAAAACAAAAAATCAAAATTTGCTTTGATTCAGGCTTCTGATTCAGGCTTCAAAAAATTGGGCGATCGCGATTATTTGACCGCAAGTTATAAGAGTGGCTATTTTATCGATTCTAATATCTGGATTTATGCTTTAGCAAATAATCAAGATGTCAGAAAGCATGATATTGCTTGTCGGCTAGTTGATGTCGTGCCAACTTCTTTGGCTTCTTGTAATGCAGCTTGTGCATCTTCCAAATCTTCTTTATCTTCTTTGGCTTTCAAAAATAACAAAAAATCTAGAACCTCACATACGATTTCTTCTGTCCCCCAATGCCCAGCCAATTCATGACGACTACCTACCACTCCAATTCGCCAGGCGTAACCTTACTCTCATTTTGCTGCACGCTGGTAATTTGACCGCTTCGCATCGTAATTACCCTGTCAGCCATCCCGGCGATACCAGCATTATGCGTAATTACCGCAGTTGTTGTCCCCAACTCCCGATTTACCTGTTCCAGGGCTTCCAACACCAGTTTACCTGTCTGGTAATCTAGTGCCCCAGTAGGTTCGTCACACAACAGCACTTCTGGACGTTTGGCGATCGCCCGTGCAATCGCTACTCGTTGTTGTTCGCCACCAGACATCTGTGCAGGAAAATGATTCAGGCGATCGCTTAATCCTACCAATTCTAAAGCTTCTTCCGGTCGCATCGGTTGACGAGCGATTTCAGTAACTAATGCGACATTCTCTTTTGCTGTCAAACTGGGAATCAAATTATAAAACTGAAAGATAAACCCCACACATTGACGGCGAAACCGAGTTAATTCTGCATCGCTAGCATGAGTAATTTCCCGCCCTTGAAAATATACATGACCACTGGTAGGTATATCTAAGCCACCGAGAATGTTTAGCAAAGTTGATTTACCGCTTCCCGACGCTCCCAGGAGTACAACAAATTCACCCTCATATAAGTCTAGGTCAACTCCTCGCAATGCATGAACTTCCACCTCGCCCATGCGATACACCTTAGTGATATTTTCCACATGGAAGATAATTTGTGGCGATGCCGTTGTATGCAGGTGAAATTGGGGATTGTTAAGCACCTGTTTGCTCGTAACTACTTGGGGTCAAATTTATTGTGGACACAATTTGTTCCCTGCGGTTCAATCCCTTGTCAATTCTTAAATTTAGAATTACTGTTTTCATTTCACCTAGAATACAAAGAAAAAAGCATCCCTTAGTGAGAGACGCTTTTGAGATAGCTATGAAAAACGCAATTTCACAGCAATTTCTATTTCAGCTAGATAAAATCAATAACTTCACCAGATTGAGCGCGAGTGTATTTTACTGCTGATATTATTACCCCTTCTTGATTGTAAACCGAGATAATACCGGGGCTGTTGGCAAGCTGCATTGAGTCGGGTTGAGAGCGCGTAATTGCAAACCGTTGGACTTGATTGGCAAGCAAACTTCCACTCAATGGTTCTGGGCGGTTGTTCTTGTCTCGCATTTCCCAATTGGTTAAGCTAATCGCTGCATTTGTGATATTCCTCAGTTCAACCCATTCCTCACCATCATCCTCCCCGACTGGGTTAGGTAGTGCCCTCACAATGACAACGGGTCCATCATTTTTGAAAGTAATAGGAACAACTACTCTATCGGGGCGACCTGTATCATTGGATGGTGGAACTTTATTTCCTTCATTGCCCAGAAATATAGGGAAAAAGGAGCGAATTAAATCGCCTCGGCTACCTGTTGGGGTTATATTTCGGTACATCACCAAATCGTAAATAGCACCATTGATGGTAGTGCGCTTTTTATCTTTGATCATTTTCCCGTGAACACTCTCAAAAAAAGCCACAGTAGCGATCGCAATTTCGCATTCAGGACTCGAACCAACAAAGAAGCCTCCCATTTTTTTAAACAGTTGGGCAATAACTTCACCGCGTATGTTGGTAATATTTTGTGTCATCTGCAAAGTGATGACATTAGGAGTTTGAGGAACTACATTTCCATCTAAATCGTACTTGTAGCCTAAAAAGTTTACTTGACGGTATTTTTCATCAAAGTAGAATTTAACCCAGGAGTGATAACCAGAAATTTCTCCCAATGCGGGAGTAGCATCTCTAGTTTCTCTAAAGTTGCTGGGTAGCTTGGCTTCACCAACAAACACATGCTCAAACCCCGAACAAAAATTTGTTGCTTTACCTTGGTAAAAATTGGTGTAAAGCTCAAACCACAATCGCTGTAATTTTGTACGAAATTGTTGTTCAGAGAAATTTTCTCCTAATTCTTGATTAATATATTCTCGTGCTAATTGAATCGGAGCAGTTGGCATGATCGCATCAAGAAATAATTGCATTTCCTCCTGTTCTTCAACAGTCACAATTTCTTGGACATTAATTCTACTAATATAGTTATCCAACAATTTAATAAACGTAGTGTAAGTTAGACTACTTAGTTTATCTTCGTTGACTCTGTAAAAAAGAGGATTACTCGCCAGGTCAACACCGCGCTTGCCACTCGATTCTACCTGCACATCCAAGAGAATATCAGCATTCTGGTTTTGCCAATCCTCACCAGAACGTAAACTGGCTGAAAATCCATTTTTGTCGCTATTCCAAATCTCTTGATAAATCTTTGACATTCGTGTTTTTAGACCTTAAAAAGCTGGTTTACTGATGTAGCTATCAATAATATAGTAAATTGGTAGCTATATTTATTGAGAGTTGAACAACCAATTTTTGCCAGTACCCTCAAGAGGGATATTCGGTTAAAATTTTATTTACAGATTAATAAAGGATTAAGAATCAATATTCAGCAAGCCTTAATTATTTTTGTTTTGTAAAAGAATATAAAAACCTTATTTCACATTATAATCATCGACGAGATTCCAATATTCAGTATTAAAATCTTAAAATCTATTTTCGAGCAAAATAAATAATGGAAAACTTAAGAAAAGACTCTGCAAACAAGCAACATTTCCAGAAGATAGGGCGTAATTTTATCTTTATTATGCGAAATATATTCAAACAAATTGGAACTTGCAAAAAGCCAAAATTAGCAGAAATTTGTTGCTATTTTTCGCCGCAATTTATTGTCTTAGAATTAGCAAACTAGAAAACTTTGGCAGGACAGAAACTGCCACCACCAAAGTAATTTCATCGAGTTTCTTTAGGCTTAATATTTGAGTGGTAAACAGCCTTTAATATAGTTACTCGACTTCTGGTTAAAAATATTCAACTCTGGCATCAAAACCGCGATCGCGCAATTGATTACTGAGTCTTTCTGCGTCGGAGCGTTCTACAAAAGCACCAGCGTTAACATAATCGCCTTTGCGTGATTTTTCGGCAATTGCTTGCGGGATAAATTGACGAATCCGGTTGAGGGTGTCATTAGCAAAAATAGGAACAACTACAATGTAACGATTGTTAGAAGTTGGATTTTGGACATTAGGAATATTCGGGGTATTGTTGGTAAAACCTAATGCTTGCCAAGTACGGAAATCCACAAAACCTGTCATGGGTAATCCTGATGAACGCTGAAATTGCGCTACCGCATCCCTGGTTGCAGGACCGTAAAATCCATCTGCATTACCTCCATAAACTTGCCATTGCTGCAAGCGTTGTTGCAGAATCACTACACGCTGGCTCCGTTCTCCCACACAAATATTACCCTGGGCGCTGGAACAAGCATCGTTAGGATTGGGATTATTGGGATTATTCGGATTGGAAGCCAGAACTTGGGAAATTCTAATTAAGGTTTGTGAGTCAGCAATTCCATTAGGGATAAGTCCATTTTGGGTTTGAAATCTAGTGACAGCTTCGCGGGTGGCGGGACCAAAAATACCATTTGGTGTTGCAGTTAAGAAACCTAAGCGTTGTAAATCTTGTTGTAACTGCTGTACTAATGCGCCTCTGTCACCATAATTTAGAGCATTAGGTAAACTATCCCCGCCAGAACCGAAATTAGTGGGATTAGGGTTTAATAAAGCGACGATTACATTTTGAGTTCTTGCACCAACTATGCCGTCAGCCGTAATACCATTTCGACGCTGAAATAAAAGTACAGCTTGCTGGGTTTGGGGTCCAAAATTACCATTAACAGGACCATTAAAATAACCCAAACGGAGTAAATTGCGTTGTAGATTACTGACAGCAACACCACGACTACCAAGTTGGAGAACACCACTTTTATTAACAGGATTGTTAACTACAGGACGACTTGTATTGCGTGTATTACATTGCGATCGCAATAATCTTTGGGTTTGTGGACCTACAGAACCAATGGCAGGTAGTCGATTTGCTCTCTGGAAGCGTGTTACAGAATCTTGTGTACGTGGACCATAATTACCTGTGACTGCCCCAGTAAAGTAACCCAACTGTTTTAAACATTGTTGAATATTGCTAACTTCGGCACCTGAATTTCCGGGTTTTGCAGCTAAACTTTCCCCCGCAATGCTGACAATAAACAAGGACAAGGCAACAGGTAAAAAACGCATGAATGCAAAGAAGGATAATTTCTTCCAACTCCAGAATGCCAATCCAGCAGGCTTGCTAGCTGTCTCAATATTTTTGGAGATATCATTGCTAGCTGAAGTTAGATGAAGATAAACCGTGTTTTCCATAGTTTTATCAAGCAAGTTTTGGTTAGATAAATCCCTGTTATGGTGAGAAGTAAACGAAGAAGATGTGGGGTTGCTAAAAACTCAATCAGATTTTTACTGATTGGAAAAAGCTTGGCTAAAAAGTTTGCCTAATCAACTAAATCTGAAGACCAAAAAAACAGTTTCTTAGATTTAAGAACCTAGCATAATCATACTTATTTGGTGAGAAACCAGATTGTTCTCGATACGATTATGCTGAGATACTCACTTTACAAGTGATTTCTTAGATATAGACTTAGAGACTTAGATTATAGATTTGTTGCATTTTTCTCACCACAGATATTAAATTGCGAGAAATCAGACTTAAAAAATTGAACTACCTGCCAGAATTAAGTTAGAACTGGTAATGCCTAGTCTTAATAAGTGGAATCACGTCCATTTAGTGGTTTTCCGGTAACAATTAAAAATTTTCTTCGCAGCAAACCTACTCGCAACAAAAATAACATTACCGTTTGTCAAATACAAGAGCGATCGCCAAGTTGAAACAGCTGGCATTGATTCCCTCTTATCCCAACCTAGTTTTCCAAAAGAAAACCACAACACGCAATATACTCATCTCATTTGAGGTTAATAATCCATACAAAAATTTGGGGATGGGTTCTCACCTATCCCTTCAATTAAGTAAATTAAAGTAAATTAAATTAAAGTAAATTAAAGTAAATTCATTAATCCACTAATACCCGACCATCCACGCAAGCTATCCACTGTCCATTTTCCAATAGATGGGGGTCGATGTGGTGCATTCCAGAACCATTCCATCCTTCCTGGGAAGGTACAAGAATGGGATTTTTCACAACCTCCCGTTCCCGATAGGTTGTAGTGGTTAACTCTTCAACTTCAAAAGCTCGAACTTGGATACCATATTCGGGATCGCAATCTTGGGTATAGCGAATAATTTTATTATCGACGCTAATTACCCTACCACCTGGTCTGGCAATATGTGCATTACCTTGGATGAGAGGACTTTGGGGATGTTCCACCCAATTACTGAGCAAATCATCGGCATAAAAAAGACGGAGGGTATCGTATTTATGTTGGGGATTTGTTTCGGTAAATAACCACCATTTATCATTATGGCGAAAAATTGAAGCATCTAAGAAAATACCTGTCATGAGGTTACCAACAAACTCCCATTGACTAGGGAAATTTGATGCTTTATATAACCGAATTGCTTGTGCTTGAAATGTTTCTGGAATCATATAATATTCACCCATCCAATTGAAGACATAGGGATAGGAAAGGTGAAATGGTTCGGCTAAAATGATTTTTTCGTAATTCCATTTCGCTCCATCTTGACTGGTCGCTAGACCAATTTCTCCGCGAAATGTGCGATTATTATATACTTCAAAAAACATATACCAAGTTTGTTCGACTTTGATCATAAAAGGGTCGGCAACAAACCCAGCATAAACATCAGAAATATCACTACGGCTAATAACTGGATTTTTAATGTTTTGATTTTCCTGTAATTCAATATGGGAGTTTCCCGTATATATACCAATTGACCATTGCGATAACTTATCTGGTAAGCCAATAGGGAGGTTATTCAATAGTTTGGGAGGCAATACATTCATTGCTGGTTTCAATACTTGTTTAAGCAGAGTTTTCATGCTGATTTTCTAGAATGATATTTCAGATAGTAATAGGTACGACAAAAGCTTTAATGTTTGAGAGAATCCAATAGCAAACTCAAACCGGAACTGAGGGAATATTGGGGAATAAAATCAAGCAATGATTGGGCTTTGTGAATATCCGCGAGAGAATCTTGAATATCTCCTGCACGACTGGGAGAAAATTGAGTTCCACCCTGCCAATTTGGTAATAGCGAATTGAGAACATCAACCAATTGGAGAATGGAAGTTGATTTATTCGTACCAATATTACAACTAATACTAGTTCCTGCTGCCAAGTCCACCATCAGAGCTTTTGCAAAGGCACTTGCCACATCTTTTACGAATACAAAATCCCGTGTTTGTTTGCCATCTCCATAAATATGAATTGGTAAACCTTGTTGCATTGCTGAACTAAAAATTGAAATCACCCCAGAGTATTGGGAATTGGGAAGTTGTCGGGGACCAAAAACATTAAATAAACGCAATCCTACGAAAGAAAATCCCGTTTTTTGGCAGAACAGTTCAGCATATTGCTCGCTGACAAGTTTTTGTAAACCGTAGGGGGAAAGGGGATTTTTGGGTAAATCTTCGTGAATTATGGGGGATGATTGATTACCGTATATGGCAGCAGAACTTGCAAAAACAAGTCTGGGAATCTTGAGTGCTTCACATAGTTCGATAACTGCCACAGTTGCCGATAAATTATTATTGTGAATTCGATAGGGGTGCAACCAGGATTCGGTGACTGATGGGGAAGCAGCCAGATGAGCGATGCCATCAACTTTTCCAGCAAAGTCATCAGCAAGGCAGCTAGATATGTCTTTTTCAATAAATTTGAGATGGGGATGTTGGGGTAAATTATTGGAAGAACCAGTTGAAAGATTATCGACAACAGTCACTTCATGCCCTTGTTTTAATAGCTCTTCAGTTAAATGGGAGCCGATAAAACCAGCACCACCAGTTACTACAAAATGCATATTTACACCAATTAATTTTGTACTTGCGATCGCGTTGTATTCTAACTTATAATTTTATTTCTCGTTTCGTAATCTCGTAGCCTAGATAATATATTTATATTTGGATTGGTAAATATCAATTCTATTACCTAGGCAAGCGGACAAGCAAATTTCAAATTGCCAAATAATTCAGCACAATTAATCTCCTATCTAGCTACAAGTAAATAATTCCGAGATGTGGAGATAGATGCGATCGCTGATTTTTCTCTGTGGTGCTTTTGAATATCTAAAATAGTATTGCGATAGACTTCAGCAAACCTTTCCTTAGTATGATTTGCCCTCGCATATTCCCAAGCTCCACGGGACATGGCGGACAATTCCCGACTCGAACGACTGGAAATATCGACAATAGCTGCCTTAATTTTCTCCAGCGAACAGTTCTGCAAAATCACACCAAAATCATTCACATCCACACCGGATTCATAACTGAGAATTGGTATCAATCCCCCGTGCAAACAACTGATAACCGCTCCCGATTGCCCTTCCGAACAGGATGGATATACTAACCCCACAGAGTTTTTCATAATTTCTTGGAATTGTTGCCCGGTGACATCAACCCAACCCACAGTATGGATATTTGGTGTTTCGTATAGTTCTTTATGGAAAGCCTTGACAAAATCTTCTTCCCGATCAACTGGTCCGCAAATAGTCAGATGATAATCTGGCATTTGAGAAAATACATCCAACAGCAAATCCAAGCCCTTGTGCACCATTCCCCCACTGCTGAAAAAGAGGAAATTCTTGCGGCATTTATCAAAATCTCGATCAAACCAAGGATAAGTAGTAGGTGTAGAAATGGGTATTTTATACATGGGCTTATTTGCGTAAGCGTATGTACCCAAAGTAAAATCGTTACCTAGTACCATTGCATAATCAGCAGATTCTAAAGCTTGATTGGGTGCTTCGTAGCGTCGGGGATTGAGAGTAATTCCCCGTCGTTGCTGTAGTTCTACAAGCCTTTTGGCTTCAGCCGCATTATGGAATAACAGATGTGCCGTATCAGCATGAAAGATTTTGATGCAATCGGGATTGAGATAGGGAAAACTGCGTTGTAAATTCAAACGCACATCGATGAAAAAATCGTAATCTTTTTGGGGGATAAAAGCTTTGTTTTGAAAATGAATGCAATCCACACTGTAGCCCATATCCAGGAAGGTTTGTGCCATCTGCATACATTCCCAGAAATGAGTATGGGAAACGGGTATGGACTCACCTTTTTTTAAATCGAATGGTTTGAGGATATAGGAGAGTAAAACATTACCAATTGCTGGGGACTCTGGTTCCAAAGAAATTACCCAGCGTTTTTCAATCGGAATTAGTAATTGTTGGAGATATTCAATAGCTTTATTGGTAATGCGTTTAGCAATTTTGATTGTTAACATAAAATACTCAACAGGCTTCCTAATTTGGTTACGAATTGATTGTATAATTCTTAACCTAATGCAAACTAATTAACCTTCGCAAGTAGTTAATTTAACGACCTGCTAATACATTCACAAATTACGTTCAATTAACTAGAAGGCAACCCAAACTGATACTATTTTGCTAGTACCAAGGACGGAGAAGAAGCAACCTGATTTTTTTGCTGGTGGTGTTTTTGAATATCTAAAATAGTATTGCGATAGACTTCAGCAAACCTTTCCTTAGTATGATTTGCCCTCGCATATTCCCAAGCTCCACGGGACATGGCGGACAATTCCCGACTCGAACGACTGGAAATATCGACAATAGCTGCCTTAATTTTCTCCAGCGAACAGTTCTGCAAAATCACACCAAAATCGTGCAAATCAACGCTAGATTCATAGCTGGCAATGGGTATTATACCTGCGTGCATACAAGTAATCACAGCTCCCCCACCACCTTCTGAACAGGAGGGATTAACCATTCCTAGACAACTATCAGCAATCTTCTGAAACTCGATACTGCTAATATCTACCCAGCCCACAGTATGGATATTTGGCGTTTCGTATAGTTCCTTATGGAAAGCCTTAGCAAAATCTTCTTCCCGATCAACTGGTCCGCAAATAGTCAGATGATAATCTGGCATTTGAGAAAATACATCTAACACCAAATCTAAACCTTTATGCACCATTCCCCCACTATTGAAAAAGAGGAAATTCTTGCGACATTTATCAAAGTCCTTTTCTTCATTCCAAGGATATACGACTGGTGTAGAAATAGGAATATGATAGATGGGTTTATTTGCATATTTATAGGTGTTAGCAGTGAATTCATTGCCTAATACCATTGCGTAATCCGCAGATTCTAAAGCTTGATTGGGGGGTTCATAACGTCTAGCTGTAAGGGTAATTCCCCGTCGTTGTTGCAATTCCAAAAGCCTTTTGGCTTCAGCCGCATTATGGAATAACAGATGCGCTGTATCGGCATGAAAGATTTTGATGCAATCAGAATTGAGATGGGGAAGACAGCGTTGTAAATTCCAGCGTACCTCAATGAAAAAATCGTAATCTTTGCGGGGAACAAAGACATCATTATCCAACTGCAAACAGTCAACTGCGTATCCCATATCTAAGAAGGTTTGTGCTATTTGCATACATTCCCAAAAATGGGTATGAGAAACAGGTATAGACTCACCCTTTTTTAATAAAAATGGTTTGAGGATGTATGAGAGAACAACATTACCGATTACAGGGCTATTTGGTTGTAGGGAAACTACTTTTCGTCTTTCATAGCGTGCCCGTAATTTTTCTGATACTTTTTTCCCAATTTCTATAACCCGATCGCTAAAATTGACCATCATAAACCTCCTAAGTTCTGAAGCTTAAGTATGATAACTATTTTAAGGCGATGTTATTTCTCCGTGTCTAAGTTTACTAACGCAATATATATATTTTGTATAAATTTTAAATTACACCAATTTAAGTAATTATTGCAACACATCTTTTCTTAGAGATACAGTTGTGTCATGCATAGACAAGATTCTATCAATATTATTGACTTTGCTCTATGTAAAATATACTATCAGTAACTGTAAGTTATCTACTATGATATCTTCGCGATTAAGTTTTTAATTTACGAGTAATTACTGTAATTATTGCAATAAATCATACTTGCAATTAATCCCAATAACTTTGGGTTGTTGAAAAAGCAAAACAAGCTTACAGAAAAATTAGGGTGCTGTTAGCGCAGCGTAACGCACCATTTCATATTCCTTCAGAATTACAAGTTATTAATTTCCCGTTCCTGTGCTTGTTATTCGTCTAATTTTTTCGTATTCCGGGATTTTACCCAACCTTCTTGACTACCATCTTCGAGACGAACTTTTTGCCAGACTTTATCTGCACTTTCTTCAATCACGATAACTTTTTGGTTAAAACCAACGCCACCAACACGTTCGGAATCAGTGTTAGGTTCAGAGCGCAAACTTAAGCCCTGTGGCCATGTGACACTGGCTGAGTATGCACCTGGTGGTAAGGGTGTATTTGTTGGGGTAGCCGTTGGGGTTGAACTGGGTGTTGAATTTGCTTTTACTTCCGGTTTTTTTTCCGGACTAGATTGTTCTGATGATTTCGTCGCTTTTGCTAATGGAGTTTTGGCGAGTTGAGCGCGTAGTTTTGGATCATCATTAGCGTAGATTGGCTTGGGAGGAACGCGAGAAGTTTGGTTCATGAAATAGATGCCAGCAGCTACCCCTCCACCAACTAAAATTGCGATCGCCAGAATAAAACCAAACAGATACTTGAATATATTGGAAATCATCAGTTTGTAGCCTTAACACCAAAAGTTAATAATTCTTAGTTTAGTCAGTGATTATTAGTTAATGATTAATGTTTGGCTATTCTAACAGGGAAGAGATTCAGAGGGGAAACAGGGGAGGTAGTCCCGATGAAATTTTTTCATCGCCAAGCATGAAAGGCTGACAGGGAGAGAAGGGGACGCGGGGAATAATAAATGACTAATGACTCTTTCAAGCTAGGGGCAGTAGAAATCTCTCCCAATTGCCTATTCGCCATTTGTAAACTTTTGTAAAGGGTTCTGTTTGGATGCTAAACGCGCTCTCCCGGATGCAGCCCATGCTTGGAGTTGTTGAATTTGTTCTTGTGCTGTGCGGGCTAAGGGTATGATTTGACTGGCAGCTTCTAATATATCGTCGGTAGTAAAGTCGCGGTTTTGACTAAAGCCGAGATGCATGGCTTCGATTAATGTTTGCTCAATTTCCGCGCCCGAAAAATCGGGGGTTTCATAAGCCAGTCTTTGAATATCGTAGTTTTTGAGGTTGTGCGATCGCAATCTTGATAAATGTACTTCAAATATGGCTTTGCGTTCTTCTTGAGATGGTAAACCCACAAAAAAGATTTCGTCAAATCGACCTTTCCGCAGCATTTCTGGTGGTAGTGCCTGCATATCGTTGGCGGTAGCAACTACAAATACGGGTGATGTTTTCTCCGCCAGCCAGGTAATAAATGTGCCAAAAACTCTGGCAGTCGTTCCGGCATCGCCTTTACTGCCAACCCCTGCAAAAGCTTTATCGATTTCATCTATCCATAAAATACAGGGTGCAAGGGCTTCGGCGACTTGTATCATTTGTCTAGTGCGTGATTCGGATTCGCCGACTAAACCAGCAAATAATCTCCCCACATCCAGACGTAATAAAGGTAAATGCCAATGATGAGCGATCGCTTTTGCTGTTAATGATTTTCCTGTACCCTGAATACCTACAAGTAGTAATCCGCGAGGATGGGGTAAACCATATTGGCGCGCCCGTTCGGTAAAGGAACCACCGCGACGTATGAGCCATTCTTTCAGACTATCCAAACCACCAATATCAGAAATTTGTTCGGTTGCGGGAATGAAATCAAGGATTTGGGTTTGGCGAATTGTTTGCCGCTTTTCCTCCAAAACTAAGTCTACATCCTCTGGTTGGAGTTCGCCCCTTGTAGCAATTGCTTTTGCTAAAACCCGACGAATCCGCTCCATACTCAATCCCTGACAGGAACGCACCAAATCATCTAAAAGTTTTCCCGAAAGGGAATTGCCTGTAGCTTGGGAAAGTCTTTCCACTTCGGTTTTAATTTCTCCCCCGCTTGGTAACGGGAACTCAACCACCGTGAGAACTTCAGTTAAATCATCAGGAATCGCAATCCGTGGGGAAAGGATGACAATATTTTTTGGTTGTGATTTTAATAACTTTGCCAAATTCCGCAGCTTCCGAGCGATCGCGACATCATCTAAAAATCGATGGTAATCTCGTAGTACAAATACCGCAGCTGCATTGGCAGGTAATTTTTCCAAAAATTCTAATGCTTGCAGAGGATTACGTTTACCAAAACCCACATCATTTGGGTTTCCCTGATATCCATCAACAAAATCCCAAGTATAAACTGGACGATTTCCTTGTTTTGCGGCTTCCTCACGAATCGCCGTTTCTACACGTTCTTCTTCGTAAGTGGGGATGTATATCAAAGGGTAGCGGGCGCGCAGCAACAGTTTAAATTCGTCTCGAAATGTCATAAATAGTTGATTGGTTAATGGGTTTAGGAAAAAAGAATCAGAAGTCGGGTTGATTACGCCCGCAAAACCTCACGCTCAACTTCAAAAATTATCTTTATAAATTACATTTTCGTTGTCATCTTCTTATTTTTAAGGTTTCTAGGAGCGATCGCAACATCGATATATTGTTATTTTTGTCAATCTTTTTTAATTCATGAATCTAATCCATACAAA
>NZ_JAYGHN010000047.1:0-33438 GCF_034931845.1 Calothrix sp. UHCC 0171 | reverse complement strand
ATTTAGAGAAGCCTTTGTTTTTTGTTTTGTGTGCGACTCTTTTAGGAAGACACAAGCTTGGTAAACTGAGATGACTTAAGTTTTCAGGTATTTCTTGTAGCTGCTATAATTCCGATCTGTAGTATGTTTACCAAATATAAAAACAAACACTAGTAAATATCACCTCATCAAGCATCCCACTCGTAGTAACAAAACTCTATAATTTATTAGTTATCTACCCCCTACCTCCACCCCAAAATTCTCAAAATTATGACTACTCCATTCCCTCGCTACCACATTACAACTTTCGGTTGCCAGATGAACAAAGCCGACTCTGAACGTATGGCTGGTATTTTAGAAGACATGGGATTTGAGTATTCAGAAGACCCAAATCAGGCGAAGATAATTCTTTACAATACTTGTACTATACGTGATAATGCTGAACAAAAAGTATATTCGCATCTAGGTAGGCAAGCCGATCGCAAGCGTAAGGAGCCTGATTTAGTTTTGGTGATGGCAGGTTGTGTGGCACAACAAGAAGGGGAATCGTTATTACGACGAGTGCCAGAATTAGATTTAGTGATGGGACCACAACATGCGAACCGTCTCAAAGACTTGTTGCAACAGGTTTTCGATGGTAATCAAGTGGTGGCGACAGAATCAATCCATATTCTCGAAGATATTACGAAACCGCGTCGCGACAGCAAAGCGACTGCATGGGTAAATGTTATTTATGGATGTAACGAACGCTGTACCTATTGCGTAGTTCCTAATGTGCGCGGTGTGGAGCAGTCACGAACTCCAGCAGCAATTCGTGCAGAGATGGAAGAGCTAGGGCAACAAGGTTACAAGGAAGTAACATTATTAGGTCAAAATATTGATGCCTACGGACGTGATTTACCAGGAACTACACCAGAAGGTCGCCATTTGAATACTTTGACGGATTTGCTGTACTACGTTCACGATGTACCAGGAATTGAAAGAATTCGTTTTGCAACTTCCCATCCCCGTTATTTTACGGAACGTTTAATTAAGGCTTGTGCCGAATTACCCAAGGTTTGTGAACATTTTCATATACCTTTTCAGTCAGGTGATAATGAAATTTTGAAGCGAATGTCTCGTGGTTATACACAGGAAAAATATCGCCGCATCATTGACACAATTCGTAAATATATGCCTGATGCATCGATTAGCGCAGATGCAATTGTTGGTTTCCCTGGGGAAACGGAAGAACAATTTGAAAATACACTAAAATTAGTGGACGATATTGGGTTTGACTTACTCAATACTGCCGCATATTCGCCACGTCCAGGTACGCCTGCGGCTGTGTGGGAGGAACAATTAAGTGAAGAAGTGAAAAAGGACAGATTGCAACGGCTAAATCATTTAGTCAATATTAAAGCTTATACACGATCGCAAAGGTATATGGAACGTATCGAAGAGGTGTTGGTGGAAGATCAAAACCCGAAAGATGCAATGCAAGTAATGGGAAGAACTCGTGGAAACCGTTTGACATTCTTTACTGGTAATATAAATCAACTCAAGGGTCAAATAGTGCAGGTGAAGATTAACGAGGTACGGGCGTTTAGTTTGACGGGTGAAGTTGTCGGTAAAGTTTTAACAGGTTGTAGTTCTTATTGAGCCATCAGAAAATATAGTGAGAGCGGTTAGCGATTAGCTACAAGACCTATAAATAAACGCTAATAGCATTTTGAGAAGTTTATTTTCTAACCGTTCTTAGTATACGTCTCCGCAAATTGACTAATTACGAATTTATGCCGTTAATTATTGCTGGTACTTCTAGTGGGGTAGGCAAGACAACAGTTACCCTCGCCCTACTTGCTTATTTGTGCCAAAAAAAACTTCGGGTGCAATCGTTTAAAGTTGGTCCAGACTATATAGACCCGATGTTTCATCGATATGTCACAGGGAGAGCTTGTCGTAATTTAGACCCTGTTTTGACTTCTGAGGATTTCGTACAAGAATGTTTTGCAGGGCAGACTCAAGAGGTTGATTTTGCCCTAGTGGAAGGGGTGATGGGTTTGTTTGACGGGGTTGGGGTGGAGAGGGGTTTCCCTACTTCCCTACCTTCTTTTGCAAGTACAGCACATATTGCTAAATTACTCAAGATTCCGGTGTTGTTGGTAATTGATTGCAGTCGTTTGTCGGGTTCCGTGGCTGCGATCGCCCATGGTTATTCTACACTTGATCCGCATCTCAAGATTGCGGGATTGGTATTAAATCGAGTTGGTAGTGATAGGCATTTGGAATTATTAAAAAATGCTCTCGAAGCTTTACAAATTTCTGTTTTTGGTGTATTATGGCGCGAAGATAATATTAGTATTCCTGACAGACATTTGGGTTTAATTCCCACCGAAGAATTACCAGAGTTAGATAGTATTATTTCTCGACTGGCGGCATTAGGTAAGAGTTGTTTTGATTGGGAGCGGTTATTACCGCTTTTACAGATTGGGGAAGAGAGGGGATGTGGGAATACAGGTGTAAATGAGGACAAGGAAGAGATTTCTCCATATCTTCGAGTATACCCTGTGTCTAATACCCGAATCAGAATTGCGATCGCATTTGATAAGGCTTTTAATTTTTATTATCAAGATAATCTTGATTTGCTGGAAAAACTGGGTGCAGAACTGGTTTTTTGGAGTCCTTTAGTCGATACAAATTTACCCGAAAATATTCAGGGAATGTATTTTGGTGGTGGATTCCCGGAGATGTTTGCAGAGCAGTTAGCAAATAATACTAGTGGAATAAATTCTGTCAAAAATGCGATTTTGGCAGGGATGCCGACTATAGCTGAGTGTGGGGGATTAATGTATTTGTGCGATCGCATGATTGATTTTGCGGAAACAGCATATCCTATGTTAGGAATATTACCTGCAATCGCAACAATGGATCAACGTTTAACTTTGGGTTATCGTCGTGCTGTGGCTTTGCAAGATGGTTTATTAGTTCCGGCAAATACTGTGATTTATGGGCATGAATTTCATCGTTCCCGGTTATTATTAAATCCTGAGTTCTCCTCCACAAAACTCCTATTTACAACTTCTCGTTACGACACTGATGAATTCACAGGTTACGAGGGATGGAATATTCTGCCGAATCTTCATGCTTCCTATATTCATCTGCATTGGGGAGGTAATCTGGAAATTCCTCAAAGGTTTGTTGAACATTGTCATCAATTTCGAGAAGTTTTCAATCATGCATAACAACTCGACTTTTTTGCTATCTCAATGGAAGTTTCACAGGCAATAATTTTGTATTTTTGATGGCAGATGGCAAGAAAACAAAAAAAGTGATTTCGGGAGAATGTAAATTAGACATTCATCATTTCCACTACTTATTATCCTCAACTCAAAGCATCACTCAGTACAGCTTGATGAATTAATGCCCTATCTAATAAAAACTGAATTTTATCAGCTGATAAAGGCTCACCATTGGCATAATGTTCAATCCAAGCCGTACTAATTTCATTCGCATCTTCCGGTAAATTTGCCAAATCCCAACCCGGCATATCAGTATCTTCCATCAATCGATTAACTTTGGGATCATAACTGAGTGCAAAAGTCTTACATCCCTCACTTGCTGCCATAATTAAACTGTGTAAACGCATCCCAATTGCCATATCCACACCGCGAAACACACCTTTTAAAACTTCCGGCTCCTCAAAATGTAATATCTTACTCACATCCTTCAGTGCCGGTTGAATTGCTTGAGCGATCGCCATGTCTTGAGTTTTCTGAAATGGCAGTAAAATAATATAAGTTTGTGTAGCTTTCTGAAAATCAACCAAAGCCTTAGTAATTCTTGCTAATTTTGGTGCAGTTAGCTGGGAATGGCTTCTCAAAGTCACAGCAACCCTTGGCGCAGGCAAATCCCATAATCCCGGTGTTGGTTTTGATTTTAGCGCCCATACGGGGTCAGGAGCCAGAAAATGAGGCACTTTCCAGCCAGTTAATAATTCAGTACTCTTTGTATCCCTAACACTGACTTTTGTACAACCCGCAAAGGTTTTTTGCGCTACCCATTTAGTTTGCGATCGCAGCAAAGGACCAATCCCCTGTGCCCATGCTACAGTAGTTAAGCCCATTTTTTGTGCCAATGCCATCAAACTCACGTAATAAAACGGGCTAATTGCACTGGTTGCGTCTTGGATAAGGCTACCGCCACCCCAAATAAAAGCATCGCAGGAGCGCAAAGTTTTAATGACAGTCGGTATGGACATTCTTTCCTGGGCTTCCACCCCATAACGCTGACTCGTTTCCTGGGGATTCCCTGACAGCACCACAGGCGTAATATGGGATGGCAACATCTGCAAAAGCGTTGCTAGTAATGCCTCATCTCCACCATTCCCCTTGCCGTAATACCCAGATAATAATGCCCGCATGATGATTTTTAATTTAAAGATTTCAGATTTGGATATTTAGATTAACAGCTTTCCGATAAACTGAGTATCTGTCACTGTTACAGAAATTCGAGAATTGGACATTTCTCAAAGACAGGGGGAGTAAGCCAGTTGGCGGTGTCGGTTTCCGTCCCGTCGTTAGCCTAGCTCCTCCGAAGGGTGGAAGAAAAGAAATTTACTTATCAAGAGGAGTTAGCGGGGAAATTTTTTTCTGCCAGAATCCGCGAGTCTCACTGTTTTACAAAGCGTCTTGGAGACAAAAAACTATTCTTTTCCCCCTATCCTCCCATCTTCGTGTCACCTTGTCGCCCATTCATACATCCCCTTTGTTTCCCCTTTAATTTATGCACGCACTTTCAATTCCCACCTGGATAATTCACGTTTCCAGCGTTATCGAATGGATAGCCGCAATTTGGTTAATTTGGACGTATGGTGAAATTACTCAAAATCGCACCTGGTTTGGCTTTTCTCTCGCCATGCTACCAGCATTAGTCAGTGCCATGTGTGCTTGCACCTGGCATTATTTTGATAATTCCCCTGCTCTGGAATGGTTGGTGACGCTACAGGCGAGCATGACTGTGTTTGGCAATTTTACTCTTTTAATCGCAGCATATTTTATCTGGCGGAATAGTCAGCCGGAACAAGAATTAAATTCTTCAGATAACCAACAGCCTATTTCCGCAAAAGGCATTCAGGATAGTAACTAAAAAATATATTCAATCCGGCTAATCAATCAAAAATATACAACCTCAACATGATTTCCAAAGAAACCTTATTTGCCCTGTCTTTATTTCCCTATTTAGGCTTTTTGTGGTTTATTACCCGTTCCCGACAAATGCCAAAATTAGCTTTATACGGCTTTTATGGAACTCTCGTATTTGTCGGTGTCACTATCCCTGCGGGCATTTATGCTAAAGTTCATTATGGAGAAGCTTTGGCGAATATTGATTGGTTACATGGTAGCGCTGAAGTATTTCTCACACTGACTAATATTTTGATTGTGTTGGGATTTAGTCAAGCGGTAATAGAAAAGAAAAGGCAAGCCTCCAAGTGATTTGGGCAAGCAGTTTTTACAACAAATGTATTCTTGATGTAGATGTAAATTATATCACCTGACTTTACTGGATGAGAGATATGCGATCGCAGTAACTATGTTGTATTTATTCACAAACAAATAGGTACAATCATGGAGCGAAAACACAGGAGTTAAACAAAAGTATCCGGGAGTTTTCAAGGCATGAAGCTGATATCTGAAGCACCCAATTCGGTTAAAATTCAAAAGATGAAGGAACGGGTGCTATGGCAGCATCCAAGTATGATTGAGCATGGGATTGATCAAACTTCCATGGTTCTGGATGATGGTAAGCAGGATTGTCCAGATTTTTCGTTTATGGTTATTGGTGATAGTGGCACGAAACCACATCCCAATTTTCACCCCCAACGCAAAATAGCAGAATTAATGCTGCCACACCAGGAGGAATGTAGTTTTGTCTTGCATACTGGTGATGTGGTTTATGTAGTTGGTTCCCACGAATATTACCGGCAAAATTTCATTGAACCCTATCGTGAATTTTTGGAGGGTGGGGAAGATACAAAACGCATCACTTACGATCGCATGACTTTCAAGACTCCTATTTTACCTGTTTTGGGGAATCATGATTATTATGATGTGCCCTTAATTTCCCGTCTGGTTACAGGTAGCACTCAGGTACTCAGAAGATTTTTTCAGTATAAAAATATCGAAATTGGTTGGTATGGTTCGGGACAAGGAAATGCTTTTGCCAGGGCTTTTCTCGATTATTTACAAGATATTAAGTCCCGACAATTTCTGGAAGAACATTTAGATACCTATTACACTGCCAAAACTGATACAGGCAGATGTTTGCGTTACTTGCCAGGATTTTTTACTCGTCTTCCCAATCGTTATTATACGTTTCGTTACGGTGGGATTGACTTTTTTGCCTTGGACTCCGATACTTTCAACACACCCTCACCCATCCCTGATACAGAAGAGGGAGAAAGCGATCGACGTGAGTTAGAAAAGCGCCGTCGAGATATTGAACTTGAAGAAATTGAAATTTTGGATGCTCGTGGGGAGCTAAATTTAGATAATCCCCATGATGCGCTACAACTTGATGCTCTCAATGCCAAACTAAATCAAATCGATGAGGTAAAAATTGATATTGAGAAACAACTGAATGCCAATATCGGCGAAGTTATTGACTGGGAACAGTTGAATTGGCTGAAACAGCGCTTAATTGAGTCTTGGTGTAGTGAAGAAGTGCGGGGACGTGTACTTTATTTTCACCATCCACCCTATGTAACTGAAGCCAGTAAGTGGAAGCAAGCGCAAACTTTAGCAGTGCGTCATCGATTACGGCAAGTTTTTGATGCTGTTGCGGAAACTTTAGGTTCTCAACGGGGAAAACGTCCAGTTGTTGATTTAATTTTAAATGGACATGCACATTGTTTGGAATATTTACAAACAACTGATACTGGACATGCAGACTCCCATCTCAATTGTATTATTTCTGGTGGTAGCGGTCATCGTCCCCGTCGCCATCGTCCGGAAGGAAATGAGTTAATGGAGAAGTTTGTCAGTGCTGCGGGCGATTATGAGTCGAAGGTAGCAGATTCACACTTATTTGTGGGACGTACTGGGAAAAATTTATCTAGGGTGCTACCGTATTCTTTTGTGCGAATTGATGTGAAATCTGGAAATCCTCCAAAGTTTTTTGTACGTCCGTTTGTGGCTAAATGGAGTCAGGAAACATGGGAGGATATTTCCATGCAACCATTTGAGTTATAAGTTGGAGCAATACGGTTCGGTTAAGCAAAAATGGCTATTAGCGGTTAGCTTTGAGCTTTTAGCTTTGAGAATCAATAGCGTATAGATATTCAGTCTTATTTTTACCCTTTTGCTCCCTAATCGAACTGTATTGGCAGTTAGAGTATCCCCGCAAATTGAAAAGTGGGGATTTTCATCAATGCACAGTATTTCTAATTTCTCAATACTGTCTGAGCAAGAGACACATCTTGTTTTTATTAATAATTATTTATAATTATTAATATTCCAAATATTAGGAATTGTATAGAGTCAATAAATTATGAAGTATAAAAAAACTATTATTACAATTTTGAGCATTTTTCTAGTTATTTTCCTCTCTACTTTTGCTTTTACTAATCCAGCAATTGCAAATGTAACTACAGATATTTACCAACAACTTCCCAAGCATAATCCCGATGGAATTGGTAAGTTTTATATGGGGCGAGAAATTGCACGGGTAATGAGGCATACAGGTGCAGGTTGGTTGGAACGTCAGAGTCGTGAAGTGGAGGAGCAACCAAGTAAAATAGTTGCGGCTTTAGGATTACAAGCAAATGATATTGTTGCTGATATTGGTGCAGGTACAGGTTATTTAAGTTTTTTAATTGCACCTTATTTGTCGCAGGGAAAAGTTTTAGCTGTGGATATTCAGCCAGAGATGTTGGAAATAATTGGATATTTTCAGCAGGAGAAAAATATTAGCAATGTTGAGACGATTTTAGCAACAGAAACAAGCCCAAATTTACCGCCTGAAAGTATTAATTTAGCTGTCATGGTTGATGCCTATCATGAGTTTGCCTATCCTCACGAAATGATGGTGGAAATTGTCAAAGCTTTAAAGCCTGGTGGTAGAGTTGCTTTTGTGGAATATCGCGGGGAGAACCCATTTATTATGATTAAAGCTTTGCATAAAATGACCCAGAAGCAAGTGAAGAAGGAAATGCAAACAGTTGGTTTAATTTGGCGAGAAACTAAAAATATTTTGCCACAACAACATCTGATGATTTTTGAAAAATCTTCGATTTGAAAAGTAAAAATATAGCCAATACTTAATTTGTAATTAAATCAATGAAATTAAATTAAACTAAATTTATTGCGCGGGAATCACACTCACTGCTTTTGTGTTACTATCCCACGTTATCCAATTAAATTTACTATCTAATTCATTGCCCGTATTTGCGACTTTAAAATAGAGTTTCTCTCCACCTCTTTCAATGGCAAAATCAGCATTTTGAGCATATATAACTTTAAATCCCTTATCGCGTAACACAAACATTGCCCATTGTTTGAGTGATTGCTTGGCAGGCTCGTGGGGAATCAGAGGTCTTTGAATTGCGTCTTCAATTACTTGATATAGTTTGGCTGGTTGTGACATCTTTTAAAATTTAGGAGTTAGAGAATTATTAGGTTAATAATTAGGTTAATAATTAAATTATTAAACAGGATCGCAGCGAATTTCCACCATAAACCCATCGGGGTCATAAAAATAAACACCTCTACCAGTGGGACGGGTGACAGGACCATGGGCGATCGCAATCCCATTCTCTCGCAAAACCTGCACTGCGTGATCAAATAATTCTGGTGCAATATCAAATGCTAGATGGTACGCTCTGGTAAAGCTGTGTTCTGGATTGGGATGGGGTGGTGACAAATCAGGTTCCCAAAATAAGTCGATGATTGTCCCATCGGGAGTTTCAAAATTAGCAACTTTCCCTTCTGCAACTAGCTGGGCTAAGGTTGCGGGAATTTCCTCACCAACGAGTTCATGTAATCCCAAAATCTGACTGTAAAATTGACGCGAAGCTTGCATATCTTTGACATTTAAGGCAATATGGTGTACTCGGCGTAAATCACCACGTGCCAATACAGTTGTAAGAGATGGAAGGGGCGATCGCATAGTAATTTAAGAAGGGAGATATATTTACATTTATGCTGAAGCTAGCACTGTTCGATTGAAATCAACATCTACTGGCACTCAAGCTTGCAGTCTTAATCGTTCCCTAATTCAGCAATTGTAATATTTAATAGTTTAATTTTCATCTGCTACTTGCTAAACTCGCTGTCGGCGAATTAGTAAGCTAAATAATCCAGGTTGCTGTGCTAGTTGTTCAAAACTACCTTGTTGGACTAATCTACCATTTTGCAACACATAAATTCGATTTGCATTCCGAATTGTACTTAAACGATGGGCAACGACAATTCTTGTGACATTTAATTTTTCTAAACTTTCGCTAACTATTGCTTGAGTTTTATTATCTAAAGCACTGGTGGCTTCATCAAACAGCAAAATTCGCGGACGTAAAGCTAATGCACGGGCTATTAATAATCTTTGTCGCTGTCCTCCCGATAAGTTAGTCGCGCCTTCACTAACTACCGTATGCATTCCCATTGGCATTGCGGCAATATCTTCCGCTAAACCTGCCATTTTTGCAGCTTCCCAAGCCTCATCCATTGTTAAAACAGCATTACTGGAAATATTTTCAAAGATAGATGCAGACATGACACGGCTATTCTGCAAAACTACACCTAACTGACGACGCACCGCATTCACATTTAACCCCGCAAGTTCTTGTCCGTCATAACAAACGCTGCCGGATTCTGGGTTTTCAAATCCTAATAACAGTCGAAATAAGGTGCTTTTACCGCTTCCTGATGGTCCCACCAAGGCAATAAATTCTCCCGGTTCCGCACGTAAGCTGACATCATCCAAAGTTAAAGCGCCATCAGCACGGTAACGAAAAATCACATTTTTAATTTCCACTCTTCCCGATAATCTACCGGGGTCAGATTTACTACTATCAACTTCCGGTGTGGCTTTGAGGATCGGTTGGGCACGTTCCCACAGAGGTAAGGCTTCGAGGATATCGACAACCGTGGTACTTAAGCTGGTGGCACCACCAATAAATGTACCAAATGCAGCATTGAAAGCGAGGAAAGTACCCGTAGAGAAGGCTGTTGCCCCATCTGCCTGGGATTGTTGTAATAGGTTGGTGGCAAAAGCAAAAATTACGGCTGGAGTGAGGGCTGAAAGAATATTATTAATAACTACTAGGTTATCATCGATACTTTGGGAATCCATCATTAAGTGTAGTTGATGGCGATATTGCCGACCCCAGTAAGCAAATGCCCTAGCTTCTGCCCCTGATGTACGAAATTTTGATACACCTCCAATAATTTGTACCATCATCCCAAAGAGTTTACCTTGCATATTCAGGAGGGGACGAACTTTGCGGATGGTGAGAATGCCAGAAACGATGGTGACGGCAATATTAATGAGGGCAACAAGTGCCGCAATTAATGCCAAGGGAAAACTGTAGTAAAATAGCAATCCTAAATTCAGCAAGGAAAAAACACTGGAAAATAGAGTTTTGAGGATAGTATTGCTGAGTTTTTGGCGAATTTGACTAATGACAGAAACGCGGGCACTTAAATCACCGATAGAAAATTCCCGGAAAAAAGACGGTTTCAAAGTCAAAAGTCGATCCCAGACTGCCGCTTGGGTGGTAGTATCCGCAAAGGTTTCCAAGCGCATAATCGCAAACCCTTGGGTAAGTTGGAATAAAGTTGCACCCAAAGTTGTTGCCACTAAACCACAAGCAATTTGGTACAATAAGGCTCGATTAGCATCGGGAATTGCTTGGTCAATGAGAATGGCAGTAGCTTGCGGCGCGATCGCACCTAGTAGTGTGGTAGCAATTCCTCCTAGCAATAGTGTCCACAGTTCCTGGGAACGTCCGTGGAGAGCAAATTTCAGCAAAGATGTTGCCTGCAATATCTGCGGTAAAGGTCGATAAAAGGTGTATGCGGTTCCCGAAATTGTGCTGGCGGTTTGGCGATCGCATTTTATCCGTTTTTGTAAAATTGGGTCAATAATTTCGTAACGGGTATCGGAAATCGGTAAAATCGCCACCGGGCGGTTATCTTCTAAAGTGTAAGCCAGTAAAGGACCGCTATCCTGTAACCACCATTTATCCCGCAATGTAATCCGCCGCACTCGAATCCGAGAAGCACGGGCAACTGCATCCAAAGGATCACGCACCCGTCGTAAATCCTCCGAGTTAGCAGGAGGACAAATATTAATCCCCAAAAATTTACCCACCGCACCCGCCGCAAATAATAAGGCTTCATCATGGGTTAGTGCTTGTTTGACGGTGGCAACTTGTTTTTCTTGGGCATCAAAAATACTGGCAAATTCTGTAAGTGTATTCGTAATTGCTTGATTATTTAACCTTTCCCTGGCTTGAAAGCGTACTAACTCCGCCTGATTTTGCTGTTGCTCTAATTGTGCGATCGCTTGTAAGACAAAAGTTTGTAATCTATTTAAACCAGTTAATAATATATTGGCATCGTCAATATTGTCACTCAGAATTGAGTCAATTTCGACAATATCTTGGGATTGTAACCATAAATATGTTTCTAGAGGAATTCTACCAAGATGAGAGTCAATTTCTAAGCTATCTAATCCGCATAAATTCCCTTTCCCTTGGAGGATTTGAGTCCAAACCACAGTGTCGTGACTCGCTTGAAATACTTCTCCTGCACCTAAAACACCACATCCGGGAGCTTGCATTGGTGTTGGTAATTTTGGCGAAGTAATTTCCGAGATAGTAGCACCAAGATGATGTACCCAAGTATCAATTTTTGTTGCTAACGTTGATTCTTGGTTGAAATCCCCATAATTTTGGCTCTCTTTTTTTTCGTGAATAAATAACTCAGAAAATTCATCTGTCGAAAGTAATAAAAGCTCGCATTCTTCCAAAGCAACCGCAAGAATTTGATGTCCCCCATCCACCGATATGGGAGGAACTGCAAACATCGCTTCCCCAGCCTTCACACTAAATAAATAACGTCTTCTACCCTTGGGTATACCATTTTGCACATTAATTGCAAATAGAGCCAAAGAACCCGATTTGACTAACCAAATATGATTCCCATCATCAAGTAACAGAGGGTCATTACTTTTGAAAAAATACAATTCTCCAAATACGCCAATGCTGTCACCTTCAGCCAACATGAGCAATCTCCCAAACTAAATCTCTGTATCTATCGGCAAGCAGCCATGAAACCACGCTGTATCAGAGACTATTTCTAGTTCTGCCGAAGCTATGCAGAAATTAGTGTTCAGAAGCAGCTAATCTCTTTCGCAATTCTCTATCTACACCAAATGATTGAGTTGCCTAAAGCCTTGAATCACACTACTTTCCAGGCATATTTTCCATAGGGATAGTCTGAATGAACAGAATGAGACATAATATTTTTATCAGCATTTTCACTTAGCCATTGATATATATCTATGAATACTATTGAAGTCTAGTGGGTAGAAAGTGATAGTCAGCCTAGTAAAAGATAGGAAAAAAGCCTATTTGAGAAATTTTCTTCCCTTCCATCTTCTGTCTGTATCAACTAGTTTGTTGTATCGCCCCCTTAGGGTATCAATTGAGTGTTATTAGGGAAACTACTGTGTTAGAAGCCTTTGTATTCGCAACTATATTATGTGGATTTTTCGGAATCATCTTTAAAAAGAATCTGGTGATGAAAATTATCTCGATGGATGTCATGAGTACAGGGGTAATTGCCTATTACGTGTTAGTCGCATCACGGGAGGGATTATTCACACCCATTGCTTTAAATGTCCAGAAAGGAGCCTATGCCGATCCGGTTCCTCAAGCAGTAATTTTAACGGCGATCGTGATTGGCTTTTCGATTCAGGCTCTGATGCTAGTCGGTGTCATGAAGTTAGCACGAGATAACCCCACCTTAGAAAGCAACGAGATTGAGAACAGTAATACACCATGACTACCCTAACACTGATCTGGATTGTCTTCCCATTTTTAGTGGGGTTCGCCATTTATCTATTTCCCAAACTGGATCGATATCTCGCCCTTGGCGGTGCCTTGGTTTCGGCTGGATATGCGGTGTATTTATTTATTCAGCAAACACCACAGGCGATGAGGTTGTTGGATAACTTCGGTGTTAGCTTAATCCTCGATCCCTTAGCAGCCTTCTTTATTTTGACCAATGCCCTGGTAACGGCGGCGGTAATTCTCTACTGCTGGCGTAGCGATAGGACAACCTTCTTTTATGCCCAAACCCTAATTTTGCATGGCAGCGTCAATGCCGCCTTTGCTTGTTCAGATTTTATTAGCCTATACGTGGCTTTAGAAGTCATTAGTATTGCCACATTTTTGTTGATTGCTTATCCCCGCAGCGATCGCTCAATTTGGGTGGGCTTGCGCTATTTATTTGTCAGCAATGTTGCCATGCTGTTTTATTTAGTGGGGGCGGTGCTGGTTTATAAGGCACACCATTCCTTTGATTTTGTCGGGTTGCGGGGGGCACCTCCAGAGGCGATCGCTCTCATTTTTCTGGGACTATTGGTAAAGGGGGGAATTTTCGTATCGGGATTATGGTTGCCTTTGACTCATTCGGAGTCGGAGTCCCCCGTTTCGGCATTGATGTCGGGGGTTGTCGTCAAAGCAGGTGTCCTGCCGTTGGTGCGTTGCGCTCTGCTGGTGGAGGAGATTGATCCCATTGTCCGCATTTTTGGCGTGGGGACGGCGGTACTAGGAGTTTTTTATGCTGTTTTTGAGAAAGATGCCAAACGAATGCTGGCATTTCATACGGTGTCGCAGTTGGGTTTTATTCTGGCGGCTCCGGAAGTAGGCGGGTTCTATGCCCTGACTCATGGCTTAGTGAAAGGGGCACTGTTTCTGATTGTAGGGATTCTACCAAGCCGCAACCTCAAGGAACTACAACATCAACCCATCCATACCCCAATCTGGATTGCCCTAGTTATTGCCAGTTTTTCGATTTCCGGCTTTCCGTTGTTATCTGGCTTTGGGGCGAAGGTATTAACCATGAAAAATCTATTATCCTGGCAGGTGATCGGGATGAATCTGGCGGCTCTAGGTACGGCAATCTCCTTTGCGAAACTCATTTTTCTCCCCCACAAGAACCAAGCTCAAGATGAGCCTTTAAGGATAGGTTTCTGGGCGGCAATGTTGCTATTGCTGGGTGGACTTGTTGCCGCCAATGTTGTGTATTACGAAGCTTATAGCGTGGCGAATATTGTCAAACCCCTAGTGACAATCGCCCTGGGATGGATAGCATATTTTGCGATTTTCCGACGACTTGTGTTCAAATTACCGCGTGTGTTGGAGCAATTTGAGCATCTGATTGGAGTCATGAGTCTGAGTTTAATTCTACTCTTTTGGATGGCACTGGCATGATGGCACAACTTATCCTCCGACTGGCTATTTGGTTTTTGCTCACCGCTAATTTTACTGTAGTCAATATCATCATTGGTATTAGTGTTGCCCTGCTGTTACCTCGCAGCTACACCCCGCCGGCACGTCTCCAGGATTTACTCACGGTATTGGGAAAAATCATCATGGCAATTCCCCAAGCCTATATAGAGGCAGTTGAGTTGATTATTCGTCCCCATAATCAGGAAGAAATTGTCATGGAACGGGTAAAATCTCGGCGTTCCCCAGGACTCGTCTTCCTGGATATTTTCCTGATTACCTTTACGCCCAAAACCATAGTTGTGAAATATCACGAAGAGGGCTGGTATGAAGTACACCGGGTACAGAGGAGGAAAAAGTCATGCTGAACCTCGCATTGATTGCCATGATTTTGGCATTGCTTATTCCTCTCTATGAGGCATGGAAGGATGATGATATTTGGCAGACGATGCTGGCATTTTCCAGTGTCGCCACGAAGACATCTGTGATGATTCTGTTAATTTCGGTGTTGCGCGACGATTGGATGATTGGGGTTGTTGGTGTCATCATCCTCAGTGTGGGCAACGCTGGATTAATGTTATTGGCACATATTCTCAAACGGATGGGGGACTATGATTAATTTCCTGAGTTATACCTGCATTGCGATCGGGTTGTTTTTCTGGTTCTGGGGCACTTCTTCCCTCCTCCAGCCGCGATCAGTACTCTTCAAACTGCATAATCTTTCAGTATCAGATACCCTGGGTTCGATCGCAATTATCTTCGGCTTACTCCTGCAACGACCTAGAGAATTGCCCCTACTCATCCTTGCCATCATTTCCCTGGCACTTTGGAACACCATGCTGGGCTACGTACTTGCCTATTGCTCCACTAATACTACAGGTAGTGAGGGTAACAATGACGGATAGCTATGTTTACGTAATTACCGCCCTGTTACCCCTGGTGGCATCGATGTTGATTTTTCAAGTCAATCCCTACCATGCCCTAGTGATTCGGGGAATTTTAGGGGCAGTAGCGGCATTGGTGTACACCATTTTGGGGGCGGCGGATGTGGCACTGACGGAAGCCTTGGTGGGGACACTGTTGGCAATTACACTCTATGCGGTGGCGGTGCGCTCATCAATGGTACTGCGTCTAGGTGTACTCAAAGAGGCGATCGCACCTCAGCGCAGTGATTTTAAACAACTAATGGATGAACTGCGAAGCATTTTTAGTAAATACCATATGCAGGTGGAACTGGTTCCTTATCTCAACGAGGAAGATTTGCAGCAAGCACTGATAGAGAAGGAAATTCATGCCACCTGCGCCCTCGTCCTAGAGGATGACGAACAGGTGCAAACCTATCAGATGACAACTCGGCTCCGTCGCCTCTATGAGATTATGCACAGTGGACTTGCCTCAACCACAACCCAATTAACCTACTTCAGTGGTTCAAATTCCAGGGAGAAACATCTATGAAATGGGTTTATATTGTCGCGGGAATCGCCTTCTATATCAAAATGCTTTTCCTGTCCAATCCGGCACCCAGCTTACCCGATTCAATCGTTGCCACAATTGTCAAAGATACTGGAGTACCGAATGCAGTTTCGGGGATAATTTTCCGAAATCGCCTATACGACACCATATTTGAAGTGATTGTGTTCACGATCGCAATTATGGGTGCTAAGTTTCTGCTGGCGAATGAACGTCCATCTAGTCAAGTGCATCAATTCACAGATCAATCTTCGATGATACTGGCACGTTTGGGGGCAACCATTGCGGCATTGGTGGGTATTGAATTGGCTATTCGCGGGCATCTGAGTCCGGGGGGAGGCTTTGCGGCAGGAGTTGCCGGGGGAACAGCAATTGGTTTGATTGCCATGACTTCATCACCGGAGTGGATGGAGAGAATTTACCAGCAATGGCATACTGCTACCTGGGAAAAGGTTTCAGTTGTTGTTTTTATTCTGCTGGCGGTGATGACGCTGGCTGGCATAGAATTACCGTATGGAGAATTAGGTACACTGTTTAGTGGTGGGATTATTCCCATTCTCAATATCCTAGTTGCCATCAAAGTTGCCCTTGGTTCTTGGGCAGCTGTGTTGATTTTTATCCGCTATCGGGGATTGTTGTAAAAAAGACTATGGCGCAAAAAGTAGATATGTTTGCTGTTGGCGATCGCACTATCTCCCAATTTACCCGCAATTCATCAAATATCAAGAAAATAACCAAATTACGCCATCTTTTTCAGCTATTTTAACCTCATCAGGATTCTGGAAAATATTAGGTAAACTCCAAGTTACTGGCGAGTTGACTTAAAATTAAGTTGTGGTGGTGAAAATTTATTCTATGGCAAAAATCGGGTTGCTGAAATTTTCCTCATACAGGATTTTCTGTAGTGAGAGTCTGCCGGTGTCTATTACAATCTCAAATTCAAACTCTAAAAACAAATGTCATCTTCTTTATTCGCATTAGAACATCTTCTTTTTACACCTGCAACTCCGAAAAATGACGCTATCCCTGTAATTTTTGCCTTCCCGAATGAATATACAGTTGGCATTACTAGTCTGGGTTATCAGATAGTTTGGTCAACTTTAGCAATGCGTGATGATTTAGAAGTCAGTCGTTTATTTACTGATATTAGGGAAACACTGCCTCGACAAGCGGAAATATTAGGGTTCTCGGTTTCTTGGGAATTAGATTATGTG
Source organism: Calothrix sp. UHCC 0171 (assembly GCF_034931845.1). Lineage (NCBI taxonomy): Bacteria > Bacillati > Cyanobacteriota > Cyanophyceae > Nostocales > Calotrichaceae > Calothrix > Calothrix sp. UHCC 0171. The sequence continues at coordinate 16,284 of NZ_JAYGHN010000047.1, read as the reverse complement.
AATATTTTAAATTTACTTGAGTCTTTAAATATTCCGATTCGTGCTAATCAACGTCAGGATAATCACCCAATAGTATTTGGTGGCGGGACTGTTCTCACTGCAAATCCCGAACCATTTGCAGAATTTTTTGATGTTATTCTTTTGGGAGATGGCGAGAACCTACTTGGTAATTTTATTGATGCTTACAAAGAAGTAAGAAATGCTGATCGAAAAACTCAATTAATAGCACTAGCACAAGTTCCCGGAATTTACATTCCTAGCCTTTATCAAGTCGAGTACCATAGCTTAGATGGGGCAATTAAATCAATTCAACCAATCTCATCAACAGTACCTGCTGTAGTCCAAAAACAAACCTATCGTGGGAATACTTTATCTGCTTCCACTGTGGTGACAGAAAAAGCCGCCTGGGAAAATATTTTTATGGTGGAAGTGGTACGCAGTTGTCCAGAAATGTGTCGTTTCTGTCTGGCTAGCTATCTCACATTACCCTTTAGAACTGCAAGTTTAGAGGGTTCATTAATTCCGGCAATTGAACGCGGTTTACAAGTTACCAATCGCTTGGGTTTATTGGGGGCTTCCGTCACGCAACATCCTGAATTTCATGAGTTACTGGATTATATTAATCAGCCTAAATATGATGATGTGCGTTTAAGTATTGCCTCTGTGCGGACAAATACTGTTACAGTCGAATTGGCACAAACTTTGGCAAAACGTGATACAAAGTCTTTAACAATCGCTGTTGAAAGTGGTTCGGAAAAGGTTCGCAGCATTATTAATAAGAAACTAGAACAGGAAGATATTATACAAGCTGCTATTAATGCTAAATCTGGTGGTTTATCGGGGTTAAAGTTATATGGGATGGTGGGAATCCCAGGTGAGGAAGAATCAGATTTAGATGCGACTGTAGCCATGATGAAAGTGATTAAAAAAGCTGCACCGGGCTTAAGATTAACTTTGGGTTGTAGTTCTTTTGTGCCCAAAGCACATACACCTTTTCAATGGTATGGTGTGAATAAACAGGCGGAAAAGAGATTACAATTTTTGCAAAAGCAATTAAAACCACAAGGAATTGATTTTCGTCCTGAAAGTTATAATTGGTCGATTATTCAAGCATTAATTTCTCGTGGGGATAGAAGAATATCAAAGTTGTTAGAATTAACACGCAGTTTTGGTGATTCATTGGGTAGTTATAAACGTGCATTTAAAGAATTAAAAGGACAACTTCCCGATTTAAATTTTTACGTTTATGATGAATGGTCACATGAGCAAATTTTACCGTGGCATCATTTACAAGGTGCCTTACCCCAACATACATTATTAAAGCATTTAGGTGAAGCTCAAAGTTTGATGAAATCCTCTAGCGAGTTAATACTTAATTGAGTTTAAAATCAAATATTTAAAATCAAATAATTGTAATTTTATCAACTTATTTAATAAGTATAGGTTTGAGATAATTTTAAACTTCTTCATCAGAATTACTACTTTTCTCACGCTTTAAACTTTCTTCTAATGCTTGAATTTGTTCGCGTCGTGCTTCCAATTCCAATGAACGACGGGCTAAATCTTGATTTTGTAAAGTTAAGTTTTGTCGCCATTGTTCGGCACGCTCAGTTTCTTGGCGAAGATACTCTGGGCTAATTCCTGTTAAAAGGTAGGTTTGTACCAAATGTAATACCCAGTTAGTAGCCTCTTCGATTCGTTCGATATCGCCAGTGGGTGATAATTCGACTAAAACCAGTAATTTCTCATTTAAGATGTTACCTTTTCCCAAAAGAATAAACGCTTCTTCTGGGATAATTACCCACATGTTCTCAGCTTCTTGACGTGCTAACAAACGTAGTTGACGTTGTTCGAGGAATTCATTTCTATGTACTTGAGCTAAATACAGCATAGATATTTAGGGCTGAGTGCTGTAGACAAGGTAGATGAGCGACTGCGTCAGTTCTCGCAAGGAGACTTATATACAACAATACTCTACAAGAAGGCTTACGCCCTTAGTGCCTACGTAGAGTCTGCAAGCGCTTTGGTGTTAAGTTGGAAAATAAATTAGAAAGAGACTTTTTCTGAATTACTTCCAACTTCGCACTTAGCACTCATTACTTGATTAGGCTAACTTACGGATTCTCTCGCGTAAAATTTCCGCTTGTTTTTCAGCTTCTGTTAAATTATCGCGTACACTTTGAACTACTTCGGGTGCAGCATTATTGACAAAACCTGGGTTACTTAGTCTAGCAGAAAGGGATTTGGTTTCGCCCTCTATTTTGTCAAGTTTTCGTTGCAGTTTCCCACTAAAAGCTTCGATATCCACAACCCCAGTTAAAGGTAAAATCACTTGCACTGTACCCACAACCCCAGCAATTGCTTTTTCTTCCGGTTCTGCTACAGTTTGTAACTCATCTTGTAATTGAGTTTGCATTTTTTGGGTATTGCTGGATAATGCTTTCAAGAAGCGATCGCGTGCTTCTGTATTTAAGAGATTTTTGGCTATAAACCAAGTAGAGAAGCTAAAACCAATGATTTCAAAGAATTCCCTAAATAAGGGAATATCATCAATGACATCGGCAACGGCAATTGTGATGCGTAGCAAAAACAGGATACTAATGACTTTCAATAGCAATCGCCACTGAATTTGACTGAATTTGAATTGTTTTTTGGGTGGAGTGGAGACTTGAGCCTTATTTTCATGACTGCCGCCAATAGTTAAACTCTCCACCTTTGCCAAATCCTTAATGTAAACCTCGCCGGCGGTGAGAATTTTTTGTTCTTTGCTGCTGTCAGTTTGTAAATTAATTGCGACTTTGGCTCCAGGTTTGACATCTGCCTCCGCACGTAAATTCCGAATCGTGCGAATTGTACTCAACAATAAATCAAATTCCTCTTCCAAGGCTAAATCTATTTGTGTTTCCTCCGCCTCTGGGTAAGGTTGCAAGGACAAACTTTGTTGAGAATCAGCCCCTTGCTGAGTCAAGGTGTGCCATATTTCCTCAGTGATATGGGGCATATAGGGATGGAGTAATTTCAAAATACCTTCCAATACATACGCCAGTGTTTGCTGTGCCGCCTTCCGGGAATCAGCATTGGCAGTTGGTTGGAGGCGAGATTTGACTAGCTCAATATACTGGTCGCAAAAATCACCCCAAATAAACTCATACAAACCATTTGCAGCTTCACCCATTCCATAATTACTGAGGTACTCATTAGTTTGCTTCACAACTTTGTTATACCGTGAAAGTACCCATTTATCACTGAGTTCCGTGGCTGGGGGCATACCCAACTGGGCTGGGGTTTGATTATCGAGATTCATCATCACAAATCGCGAAGCATTCCAGATTTTGTTGGCAAAATTCCGTGCCGCCTCCACTGCCCCCGACTCATTCTTTTTGCGATCGTAATCAAAGCGGATATTTTGTCCTGCACCCGTCACTTCCTTAATTAAGTAATAACGTAGCGCATCGGTACCATACTTCTCAATTAATAACAAAGGGTCAATGCCGTTGTTTTGCGACTTCGACATTTTCTTACCCTTTTCATCAAGAACCAAACCGTGGATGTAAACATCCTGAAACGGTATTTTCCCGGTTAAGTGTGTCCCCATCATTGTCATTCTGGCTACCCAGAAGAAAATGATGTCAAATCCAGTGACTAAGACACTCGTCGGGTAATACTTCGCCAAATCAGGAGTTTGCTCCGACCAGCCCAAGGTTGAGAAGGGCCACAACCCCGAAGAAAACCATGTATCTAAAACATCCGGGTCACGTTCAAGCTTAACTTCCTCGCCAAATTGTTGTTTCGCCCGCTCCCAAGCATCCGCTTCGCTTTTCGCCACCACAAACGGCGTAGTCTCAGTAATTTCCCCATTTGTCTCACTCACCGCATACCAAGCGGGAATTTGATGTCCCCACCAAAGTTGGCGAGAGATACACCAATCCTCCAACTTTACCAACCAATCACGGTAAACCTTAGACCAACGTTGAGGAACAAAATTAGGTGAATTTTGGTTATCAAGAGATGCCAGAGTTTTATCAGCGATGGGACGAATCTTCACAAACCACTGGGTTGAGAGCAAAGGCTCAACGGGAACCTTACCCCTTTCACTGTAAGGAACTGTATGTTTGTAGTCCTCAACTTTGACCAAAATACCATTAGCTTCCAAACGGGCAACTACATTCTTCCGTGCCACAAAACGGTCTTGTCCTTGAAAATCCCCAGCATTTTCGTTGAGAGTACCATTCTTATTCATGATATTGATAAACGGCAAATTGTGGCGCTTACCCATTTGGAAATCATTCGGATCATGTGCTGGTGTCACCTTCACACAACCAGTACCGAAACTGGGGTCAACCAACTCATCAGCAATAATGGGGATTTCCCGCATCATAATTGGTAATTTTACTGACTTACCAATGAAATTTTGGTAGCGTTCATCACTAGGATTAACCGCGATCGCAGTATCTCCCAACATCGTCTCCGGACGGGTTGTTGCCACTTCCAGATATCCGGAACCATCTGTCAGGGAGTAGCGGAAATGCCAGAGGTTTCCATTCACCTCTTTTTGGTCAACTTCCAAATCGGAAACCGCAGACTGGGACTCCGGACACCAATTAACTAAATACTCACCCCGATAAATCAAGCCTTCATCGTAAAGCCTGACAAAAGCTTCTAAAACAGCCTTCGATAAACCTTCATCTAACGTAAATCTTTCACGCGTCCAATCCACCGACACACCCAAGCGCCGCAATTGATTGACAATAGTTCCCCCAGACTCAGCCTTCCACTGCCAAGCCCTTTCTAAGAACTTTTCTCGTCCCAAATCGTAGCGTGTTTTTTTCTCTTCCTTGAGTTGCTTTTCCAGGATGGTTTGAACTGCAATGCTGGCATGATCGGTTCCAGGGAGATACAAAGCATTTTTTCCCTTCATCCGGTTGTAGCGAACCAACAAATCAATGAGTGAGTTGTCGAAAGCATGTCCCATATGCAAGCTTCCGGTAACATTTGGGGGTGGAATAACGATGCAGTAAGGCTCACCCGGCTTGCTGGGGTCTGCTTTATAGATTTGGTTATCTTCCCAAAATTTTTGCCATTTTGCTTCTGCGGCTTGGGAATCGTAAACGCTGGGGAGGTTGGTGTTGGGTATTGTTGCGGTCATGCTGGGAATAATTAATGTGGAAGGACTTTGATTTGAGATATTTTGATTGAGATTATTTTATAAATTTTGCCACAGGGTTTGGTAAGCGGCTTGTATAACCCTGGAAATTAAAGCATAAATATGGGAGATTTTCAAACTGGGGGATGCTTGAGTTAAATAGTCACTTATCGTTTAGGCAGACGCTGAGACTGTGAGAAGCGGGGATAGGGAGAGAAATTAATGCTGGAAATTGCAGCAAAAAATCACAGCAAGAAATTCTGCGATCGCACAAATAATAGTATAAAGAGTAACCCTGAGAGGAAATTTATACACTAAATCTTAATTTCAAAAGTTTATTTCTTGGATTATGAATGTTCTTTATACTGTGCCTAAATTCAATTTGGCATAGACTCTAAAAACTTAGAGACAATTTATAAAGTGAATATTAAGCATAGTTATACGGGGAGAAAACGGGTTTCTTGAGCATTAAGATTTACTTTATATATAGCCCCTTAAACAAAAATAGAATTTTAAAATTTTGATATTATTAGGACTCCTATTTGATTTCTGAATAAGACTGCGAAATAATACGGAAATGTATACAAGTCTTATAAGCAACAATGATGAACCTGGATTTATCAACGGGGACATTTCCAGTAGGAGTATCCCAGCAACAGTCAGCAGAGAAAATAGCACTTCATGCGATCGCCGAACTACAAGATTTTATAGCTTTGCGTCCAGATGCGCGTGAACTAAGGAAAGCGTTAGCAGTAAAGCTGGTTTATCAAGGTTACTTGTATGATGAGATTCAAACAATTCTAGAGGTATCACGAGGATCAATAACAGGCTGGAAACAAGCCTACGATAAAGGAAACTCAGACTCGACCATTGATTACATGCGATATCTGGTAGCTGAGTCTGCCGAACAACGGTTACTGATTTTTTGGGATGGTGCTAGTTACCATCGCTCTCAATACGGTTCGAGCTTTCTTGGACTCCATCAATCAAGGTTTGTCCACTGAACAATGGAAAATACATTGTGTCCGCTTTGCTCCCAATTGCCCGGAGCAAAACCCTATAGAGGATATTTGGTTGCAAGCCAAAACTTGGGTTCGACGTTTCTGCGCTTTAATTCCAACATTTCGCTATTTAAAGTGGATGTTTGAGTGGTTTATCCAACACACTACCTTTGATTTCCCTACCCTTCAAATGTACGGAGCTTATTCAAAAATCAAATAGGATTCCTATATGAGTATATTTTAGTTTTTACTTGTCAAATCATAGATTTTGCCTTTTTCTTAGAAAAAGGGTTGTGTCAAGAAATGAATCTATCTCTCTCCACAACCCCTGTAGAATGCTTGGTGCATAAGGAAAATGCACCTTAATCTTTTACTTACGTACTGTCGTGATGCGTTTTATCACATCTAGAGGTAACTACATGGGTAAAAGTATAATTTCCTGAAATATTTTGTTAATGGCTATAAAAGTTGAATATTCCCCATTGATATTAACAGTCATAAATCTGAACTCAAAATTAATCTTTAAATCATCTTCTTGTTTTTATTTCCGATTTACATATCGACAGAAGATAAGAATTTTAATACCTCTCCCCAACCCTATCGTTCATTAAATAAATCCGCTTTTTCCATAAACTTGATGAACTTTGGTCTCAAAATGGGTAACTTAAGAGTTATGAGCCGAAAATCAGGCAGTTTTAACTCTCAAGGAGTAAATTTGATGATGAAGCAAATAACTACTAACAAGCTCAGAATATACGGGCGAAGCTTTATCGCCAAAATTGCGTGGAATACAGTGCGAGTATTTGCAGTGACTCAGCTGAGTGTCTTCAGCAATTAAAAATAATTACTAGTCAAGTAATTTTGTCTGATTCAATATTTGCGACAAAGAAAAAATATTTTAGGTTATAAGTTTTATTTTTACGCTTGTTCTCTGAACTAACAATTATTGATAATTACTTCTGTTAGGGGAGTGAATACTTAAAATGGACTGGAAATCAATTGCTGTGGTTAACAGTGTTTTCATCTTTGCTTTTTTAGAAACTATTTTTCCTTTTTTTTATTTCCAATCTAGCTTTAATCAAAGAACCTACCCGAATATCATCTTGGGTATTATTAATGTCTTTATCAATAGTATTACTATTGCTTTTAGTTTGTATTGGATTTGGCAACAACCATCTTTACTTGGCAGTCTAAATTATATTAAGTCCCCCTGGCTAGGAGGTTTGATTGCTTTTTTATTACTCGATTTATATATGTATCTTTGGCATCGTTTAATGCATAAATATGCCGTAGCATGGCGTTTTCATCAAGTTCATCATACAGAAATATCAATGAATACATCGACTGCTTACCGTTTTCATACAGTCGAAGTAATTGCATCCAACGTCCCGAAATTATTATTAATTTGGTTATGTGCCATTAAACCTAGTTATTTACTATGTTATGAAATCACTCTAGCAATCGAGTTAGTTTTTCATCACAGTAATTGGGCAATGCCCAGGAAAGTTGATAAATTCCTCAGCTATTTTATTGTCACACCAAATATTCATCGTTTACACCATTCGCAATTTTTTCAAGATACTCAATCTAATTACGCTAGTGTTTTAACTATTTGGGATAAATTATGGCATACTTGTGCTTATCCAAAATATCCGGAAAAAATCAAATTAGGATTGCCAGAATATCATCAACATCTAAATATCTTGAATTTAATTCTTTTACCATTAAGAGAATCAGTAAAAAAAGTAAGTAGAGATGCGATCGCGGGTAAAATCAAGTAGCATTAGCAGTGCATCTCTACATTATTCTTGATCTTTAATTATTGGCAACACCAACACCAACAACCTCTTTCGATGATGCACAAACCTGCAAAGGTATTGCAGAACGCAATATTGCATCCAATAACCCTGGAAACAAAGTCTCTAAGTCATCTCTCCGTAAGGTGTTAATGTGCTGTGTGCCCTCCTTCCGGGTTAGCACTACCCCCGACTCCCGCAAAATCTTAAAATGGTTCGACATCGTTGATTTTGCGATCGCAAAATCAAAGCCAGCACAGCACTGTTCGCCTTTTGTTGCTAACAGCCTAACTATCTCTAAACGTACCGGGTCTCCTAAAGCATATAGGACTCCCGCTAATGTCATATCTTTCCGGTCTGGATGATACAAAAATCTCATACCTTGCATTATCTAACAAAAAGGACTATATTTTATTTATTCGATTTTCTCGAACTAACGAAATACTACGAGGAGGGCAAATATGTCATCCGTTACAAATGTGACAGAAGCCACATTCAAACAAGAAGTTTTGGAAAGTACGATACCTGTGTTGGTAGATTTCTGGGCACCCTGGTGTGGTCCTTGTCGGATGGTGACTCCAGTAGTAGATGAAATAGCCACCGAATATGAAGGACAAGTGAAAGTAGTGAAGCTGAACACTGACCAAAATCCCACGGTTGCCAGCCATTATGGAATCCGTAGCATTCCCACACTAATGGTTTTTAAAGGCGGTCGGCAGGTAGATACAGTAGTAGGTGCTGTTCCCAAGAATACACTTACTAAAACTCTATCACAGCACATGTAACAAAGTTAATAGGTAGTGGAAAATACGGAAGTAGGGAAGAGTGGGAAATACGTAGAAGGGAGTATTTATGTCACTTGTATCCCTTTCCGTATTTCCTTTTCCGGCTTCCTCAACCTGATGTGCAGCTAAATTGTATAAATCGAAAACATCAAGTTATTGTAATGCGGAGATTATTGTAGTGCGGAGAGGAGTTTCCGGGGAGATGTTCTTCACGGAAAACTCCGTGTACGGAAAGCCCGCGTCTAATATACAAATTAAATACGCGACAGCTTATCTCCAAGTCAATCTCAACCCGTCAATTCTGGGTTGGCGAACCACTAGTGTCTATTGCAATAGCATTTTTTTTAACTCATCATATTTATCTTGACTCAAGCGATACACTTCTGGTTGCGGCTTGCCGACTAAATGTCCTTGAATGTAACTCACACCTATTTCTCTTAACAAGCGCAAGCTAATTGCTATAGTTTCGTCTATACCTTCAACAATTACTTTCGCGGGATTTAAATTGTTTGCCCCCACTAATTCATGCACAAAATTAATAATGATATGGCTGGAATGATGTTGTAAAAGTTCGCGATCAATTTTGACATGAGATGGGTTTAATCCCGCTAATCTGGATACAGAAGCATAACCAACACCAAAATCATCAATTGCAAATCTGACTTTCAGTTGGCTTACATATTCAATCAAGCGACTTTTAAATGTTTGTAAGGGATTTTGCAGGCGTATACCATGATCAAATTGAGGCAATTCTGATTTTTCTGATATTTCTAAAATCAAATTACGCGGTGAAATAATCCTATCTTTAACTATTTGCTGAACTGCTTCAAAATAATCAGATCGCATAATTGATTCAGGATAGACATTTACAGATAAAGGAACGACATCACCCGCGCGTCTTTGTGTTAATTGACGAGCATGACGATAGCTTTCACAAGCAATGTTCAGAAAATATCGATCTAGTTCCACAGTAAATCTGGAACCCCATAATTCTGCGGCTGTAAATAAGTCTGTAGGTGCAGTATAGTTTTCAGGATTACGTGCTAGAGCTTCCCACCCACTAATAAATAAATCATCTGGTTCTAGATTTAAAACTGGCTCAAAATATACAACCATTTGTTTGAGCCTTTGATAAAATAAGTCAAATCTTCTTTGATATAGAGAAGATGATAAAAAACCAAAGTTGTATTTGAGAGAATCTAAAATTGTCGCTTCAATGACTTCTACTTTTGGAAAATTATGCTGACTAGCTTGATAAAAACTAGATATAATTTTTCCATAAACATCTACTAGTAAATTAGAACCTATTGTTAATCCACAGATTACTATTACTTCTGCTTGCGAGAATTCTTGCAATGGTAAAACGACAAACGCTTTCGATATATTTTGATTATCTTGATAGATATGATATGTACCATGATAGGCAGGATTAAAAATCTGCTCAAAATTTATAGATGAGATAATTTGAGTAATTATTTTTTCGTCGTCATCATAATTTAAGTTGTCATTCAAATTACTTCTGTGTTTAATATCCCATTTTTCTTCGCGATCGCCAACTAAAACCAAAACTAAATCAGCATCTGATGCATGGCTGATTGTATTCAAAACATCTATTTCTGAATAATTTTGAGTATTTCTGCGAGTTAAATTAAATTGGGTAATTAATCGATCAATAAAATCTTCGTAATACTCTAAGTAATTATGTAAATATTTTGTTTGTTCAATCTGACTCTTCTGTTCCCCTGACTGCGCTACAATATCAACTATTGCTTCATTTAAGGGTATCTTATTTCCTGCTTGCTGTGATTGGTTGAGTGGATGCATAACTTTTGTTATTTCCAGCCTGTTTTATACTTTCTCTCTTTAGGTAACACAGAGAAAGTGAAAATAGGTAAAGAATAGTATATATAAAAATAGCAATACTATTTTTATTTCTCCACCTGTAATTACGATATATTTATTTTGAGCATAGAAAATAATATATCGGAAAAAGTGACCAAATGAAGCTTTTCTCTTAGATAAATTTCACTAGTAGCTGAAGGCAGAAGGAATAAAGTTTCTAAAATAAGCTTTTTGTCACTTGAGAATGGTTTGTTCATTTCCGCCGAAATGTACTAGCATTTTTAAACAAATAATTCACATGTGAATAATGATTTGATACATCACATTGAATGCATGACTTTAAATATTAGAATTTATAGATTGCTATGTCGAATGAAAACCATCTTGCAAAGACTTGACAATGTTCCTTGCAAGAGGTATTTGATAAATTAACTTCTTGTAAACGGAGAGAGAGGGATTCGAACCCTCGTTGAAGTTGCCCCCAAACAGCATTTCCAGTGCTGCGCCTTCAACCACTCGGCCATCTCTCCAGATGTCACAAGTTAGTATCATACAATTTAAATCCAGAAACTGCAATAATATTTTGATTGAATTTCAAAATAAATTCTCAAATTTCCGGAATAGCACTAAATATTTCACAGCCATAACACCGCAATGTCTAATATACATAGGATTACAGTACGCGATCGCGCCAAAGGAATTACCCACACTTTTCAAGTCCCTGATGACCGCTACATCCTCCACAGTGCTGAAAAACAAGGTAAAGATTTACCCTTTTCCTGTCGAAATGGTGCTTGTACAGCTTGTGCAGTCCGGGTACTATCAGGAGAAATTCATCAACCAGAGGCAATCGGGCTTTCACCAGAGTTACGCGAAAAAGGCTATGCTTTACTGTGTGTTAGCTATGCCCGTTCGGATATAGAAGTCGAAACCCAAGATGAAGATGAAGTTTACGAACTCCAATTTGGTCGCTTTTTTGCGAAAGGAAAAGTTCGCGCCGGTTTACCTTTAGATGAAGATTAATTAGGGGAATCAGGGAAGAAGATACTAAAAATAATTAGGTGTGGGAACTAAGAGATATAGAAAAGTTCCTTTTCTCTCTTTGTGTTTCCCTTCTTCAATTCCCTACCCCCAATTGCCAATTTTTATGACAAAAAACATAATTTTATTTTTTTTCATACTTATACTTGCTGGGTGTCAACCTCAGAAACAAGCAGAAAATGCACCAATACAAGTAAAAGTAGTACGAGTAGTTAGTGGACAAACTTTTGAAGTAATGGGATTGGGGGAGCAACCAAATTTAGTTTCCCAAGTTCGTTTGATTGGTATTGATGCACCAGATTTGCGCCAACGTCCCTGGGGAGATAATGCTAAAGAGCATTTGCAAGAATTAATTGCTGAACAACCTGTGAATTTAGAATTTGACATCGAAGCCAAAGATAAAACGGGGCGTATAATAGCTTATGTTTGGAAAGAGAAATTATTATTAAATGAACAATTAGTTAAAGATGGACTGGCAATATTTGCCGCGCGATCGCCCAATCACAAGTATGATCTCAAATTAGAACGCGCCCAACAATGGGCAAGACTCATGGGACAAGGCATTTGGAATCCAGAAAAACCTATGCGTGTTTCCCCAGCAGAATTTCGCCGAGTCAATCGTTAAATTATCGTTAAATTATTGTGGGGATTCAATACTGAGTCAAAGTAGCAGCAGAGGGGGATACATAATTTCCGGATTAAATGCGATCGCTATTTAGCCCATGCCTCATCGGTGATTCAGGTATTCTCACAGCACAAAATCAACAAAAATAATATTATTTTTTATTACTCAGTTATCAGCAACTATGAAAGAACAACTCAAAACTTTCCTAGATATAGCTACCGAGGCTGCATTAGCTGGGGGTGCTGTACTTCAAGACTATTTGGGTAAAATTGAAGATTCCATAGTCGAAAAAGGTCGTCCTGGAGATTTAGTTACAGCCGCAGATAAAGCTTCTGAAGAGGTAATTCTGGAGATATTTAACCGTCACCTTCCCGAACATGCAATTCTTTCAGAAGAATCTGGAGAATTAGGAAATCAAAATAAGAAATTTCTTTGGGCGATCGATCCTCTTGACGGGACAACAAATTTTGCTCATCAATATCCAGCTTTTGCCGTTTCCATTGGGCTGTTAATCGATGGGATACCGCAAATTGGAGTTATTTACGACCCCTTCCATAATGAACTATTTCGTGCTGCTGCGGGTTTAGGGGCAACACGCGATCGCCACCCCATCCAAGTTTCCAACACTTCAGAACTAAACAAAAGTTTACTGGTTACAGGCTTTGCTTATGATCGTCGTGAAACAACTGATAACAATTACGCAGAGTTTTGTCATTTTACTCACCTGACTCAAGGTGTCAGGCGTAGTGGTTCAGCAGCACTAGATTTAGCCTACGTAGCTTGTGGACGTGTTGATGGTTACTGGGAAAGAGGAATTGCCCCTTGGGATATGACAGCCGGAATTATCATGGTTCGCGAAGCTGGAGGAAGGGTTACAGCCTACGATGACTCACCATTAGAAATTTATTCCGGTCGCATACTCGCTACTAATGGTTGTATTCATGACACTGTCAGTAAAGAATTGATGAATCTTCCCCCTCTAAGCACATGGGGACAATACTAGTATCAAATTTATAGCCATTTGAAATAAGAGAAGTACACTAGAAAGATTAATGGAAAAACTTTTCTTATGGCGCTATATGTCTTTGAAAATCGAACGCGGATTATTTAAATTTGATTTCATAGATTATCACGCAGTTTTATGCGTTCCAGTTGATGCGGATAGTAAAGAAATCCGCAAGCGGTATCTCAAAATCGCCCGAAGATTGCATCCAGATAGCTGTGCATCTGCTAGCGTCGAAGAGAAACAACTGGCAAGTGAATTACTATCTAAATTAGTTAACCCAGCTTACGAGAAACTTTCCCAAGACAAGTCTCGCACAGAATACATGGTAGTTCTTTCACAAATGGGTAAGCGCTTGGTACAGGAATCTGCCTCAGTAGATTTAAGTAGCGAGCCAGCCAGACAACTGGCAGCTGTGCCAAATGTCGAGCAACTATATAGAAGTGCGATCGCTAAAATTTCTGAGACCCAATATGATAATCTATCGCAAGCTGTGAAAATAATTGCTTACGTTAGTGAACTCAACTTGGTGTACTTGATGCGAACTGCTGGTAAAAAATTTGCATCTGCATCTGCATCTGCACCCCCAGCAACATCAACACCAAAAACAAAAACAAATACAGGTCAAACTGCGGAAAACACTGAAGCTACATCATCTCAACACACCACAAATAAAGAAGATGCAAACGTTGCCCAATATTTGCGACGTGCCCAAGAATTAATGTTGAAGAATCAATTTGCACAAGCACGAATTGAACTTCAAGACGCAATTAAACTCGCACCAAATAATAGTCGCTGTCATAGCGCGATCGGAGTAGTATATTTAAAGCAAAATCAAATCACAATGGCAAAAGTCCATTTTGACCGCGCCTTGCAATTAGACCCGAACGACAAAGAAGCGTCTGAGGGAAAACGCAAAATCGAACAATTTCTGGGGCAAAAATCTGGTACAACGAAGCCCACAGCCTCGTCAAGTACAGGAACAAAGCCAGCAGATAAGTCCGGCGGAGGTGGTTTATTTGGCGGTTTATTTGGTGGAAAGAAAAAATAATTTATGGTTTACCAACCAGCAACGGGTGCAAGAGATTTGTTACCCCTTGATGTCGCTCAAAAACGCTGGATAGAAGATAGATTGCAACAGGTATTTCACCGTTGGGGATATCACCGAATTATCACCTCCACGCTAGAACGTATGGATACGTTAATGGCAGGAGGTGCAATTCAACCCCGTACAGTGATTCAATTGCAAAATTCAGAAGAAGAAGAATTAGGTTTGCGTCCGGAATTAACTGCTTCAATTGCTCGGACTGCGGTAACGCGGCTAGCCGGTGCGGCTTATCCGCAACGCCTTTATTACAATGCTAATGTTTTTCAACGTACGCGAGAATCCAAGCACAATCGCCAGCAAGAATTTTATCAAGCAGGTGTGGAGTTACTTGGCGGTGCTGGTTTGTTAGGAAATGCGGAAGTCTTATTATTAGTTGCCGATTGTTTACAAGCACTGAATTTAAACAACTGGCATTTAATTTTAGGAGAAGCTGGAATCACACGATCGCTTCTTGAAGCTTTTCCTCCTCATTTACGTGCCTCCGTTCGTAACTGCGTAGCGCATTTAGACCGAGTTACACTTGATGCCCTACCTTTAAATGATAAGCTACGCGATCGAGCGCAAATTATGCTTGATTTACGCGGAAATGCTGCTGATGTTTTCCCTAAACTCGCAAGTCTTACCCTTGAGCCATCCCAAGAAGCAGCAGTTAATGAGCTAAAGTCTTTAGTCGAATTACTACAATCACGCAGAAATTTCCCTATCATTCTTGACCTGAGCCTGATTCAAACCATAGATTACTATACTGGTGTTGTCTTTGAAGTTGTTTGCAATACTGAAAATAACACCACTTCCATAGCCAGAGGCGGACGCTATGACAAACTTCTAGGGCTATATCATCCTCAAGGAGAAGATGTTCCCGGTATCGGTTTTGTCTTCTTACTTGATAATTTGTACCAAATATTATCCGCATCCCAGCAACTCCCACAAACAACGCCAGTTACAAACTGGTTGGTAGTTGCCGAAACACCACAAGCTTACACAGATGCTTTCGCTTATTGCGCCAAACTTCGTAAATCTACTGATTTAGTTCGTGTAGAAATGGACTTAGGTGGACGAGACCGTGAAACTGTACGCCAATATGCACGCGATCGTTGTATTGAGCAAATAGTTTGGATTCAAGCCAATCAAGACCCTGCGATCGAATCAGTATAATGCATACCCCAGATTTTCTAGCCCTGGGGTTTCTCAAAGCTCTAAAAAACAATTAGGTTGATTTTTAAAAAAATTCTTCTTGATCTTTTCCCTCTTCCCTCTTCCCTTTTCCCTTTCTTGCTAGGCTAAAAAGAGTAATCTTAACATAACTTAATCAAAATATAGAGAGGGAACACATGCCACACACCATAGTAACTAATGTTTGTGAAGGTGTTGCTGATTGCGTAACTGCTTGTCCAGTTGCCTGCATTCATGAAGGACCAGGAAAAAATACTAAAGGAACAGATTGGTACTGGATTGATTTTTCCACATGTATTGACTGCGGTATTTGCCTACAAGTTTGTCCCGTAGAAGGAGCGATCGTCCCAGAAGAAAGACCAGACTTACAGAAAACCCCTTCATAGAACGTCCACCAACAAGCAACAGTCAGTAGCGACTTTCACTTTTCAGTAACTAGTGACTGTTAAATTCTAAATTTCACACAACTCGCTCAAAAGACAAAAAGTTAAATAGATTAGAAAAGCCTCTATTTACAAGCTCTTGGGGGTTTAAATAAAAAAGGTAGAGAGAGGGGGTTGACAAAGGGGGTGAAAGTTGTTAGATTAGTTCGAGTGAGCGGTTGAGAGAAAAGCGCTTCACGCCGAACCGAAAAAAGTAAATAGTTTGAAAGTCATAGTAACATAAATCCTCGTCAATGAAATTTAGAGTCTGAGATAGTATCTGGGACTGAGATTAAAGAGGAAACGGAAATAATATTTCCGAGCCTCATCAAACTGCTTCAAAAG
>NZ_JAYGHN010000046.1:0-34841 GCF_034931845.1 Calothrix sp. UHCC 0171 | reverse complement strand
AAATCCCTATTTTTCAGTATTTTCACGCTTCACAAATTTTGCCTACCCCAATCTTACCCCAATTTTAATCCTCTGCAATAGCAAGTCGTCCTCCTTTGCTCCGATGCTAGTTAATCTCTGAAAGCATTGTTTTTGTGTCTTGCTTTCCTATGCTCTACTTTGTCTAAAAGTCCTAATTTTCCGTGAATGCTATCCTATGCTCGTTGGATGACGAAAACCCTTTTATTGCGTAGGTGATATCCTATGCTCGGCAAACCATAGACTGGGATAATGTTGATGTTGAGTTGTCCACATTATCCGAAATGATAATGTGGTTAAAAGCTTATTATGTAAGGATTTTGGCTTTTGTTGAGGGATGCGATGGCGGCAGCCACTCCTACGGAGTATCGCCATTAACATAGATGTGGGCAAAATCCGTTGGAGAAGGAATACACCCTTTGCGAGTCAATCTTGGTTGGGGATGTAGAAACTGCAACTTATAATTGAGAAAGGTCAAAGCACTTTTTTTCTTAAAAACCCTGAGCTATGGCACTGATAGAGTATTTAGACCGTGATGATTGGCGCGATGCTATGCGTCGAAGTTTTGAGGGTGCGATCGCTCTACTGCAAAGGGATCGATGGAAGATGACTTCCAGTGCAATCGATGACATGAGGAGTTGGTTGACCAATGGGGGTATTAATCGGGTTCAAATCCAGATCGATCAGCAGATGGATAACTACCGTTTAGCTTCCGAGCGTCAAAGAGAGGTTCGTAATTTTTTAGAACAATTGGTGCAAGAAAACCAAAGGTCTTTAATACAACTTATGGCTGATGGTGTAATTCCCTGGAACCAGGTTGATTTTTTCATGGCTGGCGGTATTAGCGAATCGCAATTTGATGAAATGTGGCGACAGATTTCGGCAAACGGAAACCCTTTTGAAGCCTGGATGTTGGCAAATGGCTATTCTCACGAAACCATAGACCACATCTATCGACTCATTGATTCCTGGCTTATTAAGGCAGAATTACAGCATTTCAAACACCCAATTGACCATACTTTGAACTAATTTGTCTGGTGATGGATAATTGCGATACTCCGTAGGAGTGGCTGCCGCCATCGCGTAGCGACTCCTCCAGAATCTTGCATAACGGCTCAAGAGTGAGTTTGGTCGGTAAGTGGTAGTGGTGCAAATAATCCAATTAGAATCCGTTAGATTTCGCTAGAATAAAACCATCTCTTGCTATTCGCTGAAGTATGACCTATTATACCCCACCGAGACTTCTGACTTTTGAAGAATTTATCGCTAATTATGGGGATAATCCTCGTTACGAACTTATTGACGGAGAATTACGGGACATGGAACCAACTGGTCCTCACGAAGAGGTTTCAGGAAGTATTGCAGGTAGAATTTATACTGAGATTATTCGTGCTGATTTTAACTGGTTGATTCCCAAGACTTGCTTAATTAAGCCACCCGCAGCAGAAGCGACAGCATTACGTCCAGATGTAATTGTTTTAGATAAAATAAAGCTAAACCAAGAGCCACTTTGGCAAAAGGAACCTATTATCTGTAATGGCAAGACTATTAAGCTTGTTGCTGAAGTTGTCAGTACAAATTGGCAAGATGATTATGCCAGAAAGGTTGAAGAATACGCTTTTCTGGAAATCCCAGAATATTGGATTATCGACTTTCGCGGTTTGGGTGGTTTGCAATTTATCGGAAGTCCAAAGCAACCGACCTTTACAGTATGTCAATTAGTTAACGGTATTTATCAGCAACAACAATACCGTTTGGGAGATATGGTTAACTCTTATTTATTTCCCAATTTACAACTTAAACTTGATGATATTATGCCATAGGTCTTTAATCATCAATTGCCAAGAAAAGAACAGGATACAATTCTCTAAAATCTAGCTGCATGAGATGATATAGTGTAACTGTAAGCTGATGCTTAATTTTGAGTTGTTAGTTAGGAAATACCCTGATTGGGTAACTGGGGATGATATTTGTTTGGGTGTGACCATTAATAAACCTGCTTGTGGCAAAATTCCGGTTCTGGTTTAGAGAATTAGATTTGATAGAGATTTGCGATTTGCGGGTAGTTGTCACGAATAATGGTAATTGAGGTAGCGCGTCAGGTACGCCAAAGGTATCAAATCCCTCGTTAAAATTAAATTGTCGAGCGTCACGCATCTTGGTTTGTTCGATCCGATTCGAGTAGTTGGTTAAGTTTATGAGTAGCTTCGTGGGAGTTGATCGGTATTTCCAACAGAAAATATCTCAAACTACTATTCTGACGTTAGGCGTTGCATAAATGCGGGATGAACTAGAGGCTGAAACTATTAGTATTTGGTTCAAAATTAAGCTAAATCATCCCATGAATTTGCAACGCCAGACGTTAAGCTGGTGTAATCCTTGCAATCTACAATTGCCTACTAAAATCCAGTTGAGGAGAGGCTTTACGTATTTTCGGAGATGTCTATTATTTTTAACTTATCTGCACGAGATAAGCTTTTGAGTATTGGAAGAAGTTCATCTGTAGCCATAAGATTAGAGAAAAGCGATGATTTGTTCTTCTATAATTTTACGTCCATCATCCCCGATGTTCCCTTGGAGCTAACCAAGCAGCGCGATATTCAATTGGAATAGCTTCGCGATCGCATGATGGTTTAAACCCGCATTTCTCACAAGTATTACGATCGCCTATCTCGTAATCCTTAGCCAGAGGGTGTTTCGAGCCTTTTTGATGGGTAATAATTTTGTCGCAGTGCGAAACAGCTTTTATAAGGCTTTGAGAGATGTGGTGAGAAATCCGGGTAAAGCAATCGCGTAGTGGTTCCCTTAGAGCATCGCTGTTAATTTTTGAGCGACATCTCAAATTGAAATTTATTAAAATGCTAAATTAGGACTGAATTACATACTAAATTATATGATTAATCTAGAAAATATCTATCCGCTCACGGATTTCAAACGCAATGTTAAACAGTTTATCGAGCAGATTAAAGCGACAAAATCACCAGTGGTGCTTACTGTTAATGGTAAAGCGGAGATAGTAATTCAAGATGCAAGCAGCTTTCAAGAGATGGTGCGACGCTTAGAAGCATCGGAAGCGGAGGTACGCAAACTCAAACGGGAAGCATTGCAGCGCGATATTCACTTGGGTTTGCAACAGTTAGAAAATGGTCAATATAGCGAGTACGATGATGAATCGTTACCAAGCTTGCTGCAAACAATTAAAGAAAAAGGACAACGCAGACTTAACCAAAACCAAGCTCAATGAATCGTTATAAAATCTCCCAACTCGCAGAGCAAGATTTGGAGGATATTTGGGTCTATCTTGCTGAAAATAATCAAATTGCCGCAGATAAGCAGATTGGGAATATTTTAAACCGCTTGCCAATGTTAGCTCAATTTCCAGATATGGGGCAAATACGTGATGATTTGGGGAAGCAAATCAGAAGTTTTCCTGTAAAACCTTACATTGTCTTTTATACCAAGGTTGATGATGGGATTGAGGTAATTAGGATTCTCCATCAGTCAAAGGATATCGATCGCTTGTTGCCCTAGTCAGTATTTCTTCCCGTATTATTCGTTTTTTATACCAAATATTAAGTCGCAAAAATTTTGGTGGCTGCATTATTTGCTCGATAGGATTACATCTGAAAAAGTTGGACGTACTTGGTTTGGTCAGCAAGCGATCGCAGCAGGTGCAATATCCTTGATGGAACCAAACGATGAATTTTGGGGCGAGGCAATCGCAAGATTTTACCTAGTAATCACTTAGTTCTTTTTTGTTTTTCATTGAGATGGATAGATATGACTCGAACAACGATTTACCATACTTTTGTTCCCAGATTTCCCCTATCCCAGTTCGTGAAATTTTTCTGGTCGAGCGAGGGTAATGAAATATCTTCTCCCAGGGTAAAATTGCTACCGATTGGAGCGATGGAATTGGTTATAAACTTTGATTCCGATACCATACCTCTGTTTGATCGCACTAGTCAGGAACAGTGTGGTAGCACAAGCAGCATGAGATTATGTGGAATTCAGTCTCAAAGCCTCATAATTGACAACCACAGTCAGATATCGGTGATGGGTATACGTTTTCAACCAGGTGGTAGTGTTCCATTTTTTCAAATTCCCGCTAGAGAATTACACAATCAAGTCATATCGTTGGAGGAGTTATGGAGTTTTCATGTCGAACAATTACGAGAAAAACTATTAAAAGCTCCCACAATAAAAACTCGCTTTCTAGTTTTAGAACATTTTCTTCTCAGGATGATGCAACCACAGGAGCCGCATACAATTGTTGGTTTTGGATTGCGTGATTTTCAAAAGTTACCCATACCAACAGTTCAGGAAGTAACCAATAAAATTGGGATTAGTAACCGCTATTTTGGGCAATTATTTTGTAATTTTGTCGGATTAACTCCCAAGTCATTTTGTCGTATTCAACGATTGCGGTTTGTCCTTCTTCTTTTGGCAGAAAAAACATGTGTTGATTGGAACGATATTGCTTTAATTTGTGGTTATTTTGACCAAGCTCATTTTATTCATGACTTCCGTAGTTTTGTCGGTTGTAACCCCACAACCTACCTCAAACAGAGAGGTTCACACCCTTGTCATATTTTGTTGTCCAGATGAGGTCATTTTTTTACAATATTTTCTATTGATGATGCGTCACAATTAAGAATCGACTGAATTGGAAGGTTATCAACAATGCAATCATTGTTAGAATTTTTCGCAGAAAATAAGAACGATGATATTTTTGCCATTGGTAAATACATTGAAAGCCACGTAGAGGAAAATTGGCAAATATTACTAGAAAAACATCATGATAAATTACTGCGTACTTTCGAGCGAACGGGAGATATGGCTTATGGAGCTTATTTAAACTTCCTCTTTCGACCAGTTCACATCCATCTAAAACAGGTTAATTTGTATCCAGAACCCAGGTTCCCAGGAGATTTTAGTATATCCAGAGAATGGGGAAATCAAGAAGAAACAAATCAACAGCGTTGGATGTGGAGTACTATCAAATCAATACATGGGGATTCGTTAGGTACAATTGTGACGATTACTTATCATGACCATAATGAGTTTTGTATTCCTCAAAAACCGGGAATTATTACTTTAGCTCAAACTGAAAAGGATGATGTTGTTGCAGAGCTTTCGTTACGGTCTATTGATTTTCAACAATCACGAGAATTTCAGATTGAGTATGAGGAATATTTGCGAAATAAAAGTTAAGGAGTTTTTGTCGCTTTGGAAATTACAAGCAATTCCCAAAAAAATAAAATATCAGAATACTGAATTTAAACATCAACAGCAACTAAGTCTATCTAGCCTACGTCATCTAAGTTACGCTCATCTGGATATATTCTATGACGCAGAAAGTGATTATTTGGACGATAGCAAGCAGTTTGATGCTGGCTGTTCCTGATCAACATCCCTATACTTCTGCTGCCAATCCTAGCAAATTGGCTCAAATTCAATCTTCGTCACAAGCATCTGGTATACCTCAATCTTTAGTTTTACAGGTGCGTCAAGATATGGCGAAAAGGTTAAATGTGAAACTGGCGAATGTCCAGGTGGGGCAGATAGAATCAAAAAGATTTGATAGTTGCTTGAATTTGCCAGCCAAGAATGAGAAATGCAACAAAATTGCTCACAAAGGCTGGGCTATAAGAATTAATGCAGGTAAGCAAAGTTGGTTATATCACGTAGTTTTCCCCCAAAACCTAAGTAATAACCTTCGCATAAATTGGTTGCAAAGTTTACCTCAGTCAGTGAAGCAACAAGTAATAAGTGATGTCAACCGACTCAACGAACAACAGATTGGAAAAGTACAAGTTGTATCGGTCGAGCCACGAGTATGGCAAAATTATTGCTTGGAACTTCCCAAAACTGAACAACGCTGTAATTCAACCAAAACCCCAGGATGGTTAATCAAACTCACTAAAGAGAAATCGGGCGAAGGGAAACCATCGCAATGGTTATATCGTAGCGATTTAGATGGAAAGATAGTAGAACTGGATTTAGTTGCGAGTGTGGGAAATATCCCCCAGAAATTCAATGCAGATATCTTAGCTGATGCTGCGAAACGTTCCCAAACTCAGCCTTATGTTTGGAAAATCGAGCAAATTCAAAACGTCCAATGGTCGGGTACTGGTGGAAATGGACCTTCAAGACCGATAACGGGAACTGTCCCTGTTGCGAATCACACATTTGGTTGGAAAGTTTTGCTTTCCTCCCCTAAACAAAAATGGGTATATTATGCAACTAAGAATGGATTTGAATTTGATGCACCTAAAAGTGTTCCTTCCTATCTCATCGAGGAAGCAATTAAAACTGCAACTGTACAAACGGGGAAACCAGCGAGTAATTTTCGTTTACATTGGGCTGACTTGGTAACTTGGAATGATACTTGCTTGGGTGTAACGATTACTAAACCAGCTTGTGAAAAAACTCCAGTTCTGGGTTGGAGAATTAGTTTGATGGAAAGTTTTTCGACCTTACATACTTTTCATAGTCGTTTTGATCGCGATGTGCGATTTGCAGGTAGTGGTGCTTGGATGCCACCTCCATCTGCTAATCCTGGGGGAAGATGATTTTGGGGAATGCGATCGCTATTCCCTATTATTCTTCCTCAAAAATAGCTGGGATATCTCGTGCTGCATGAATAAAGAGGGCTAGAGTAGGGTAGATATCACTCTTTAGGGTAATTTATTCTGAAGGAGATGCTACGCGATCGCGCGAAGCGCCAGAGGCGATCGTAATTTATTTTGAAAATTGGTAACGGTTGTGGTCAGTAGTTGCTAAGAATTCTGCAACTCCATCAGCAGATAGCAATAATCCTCTGCACCATGGTTGTTAGACCGCGCTTACTCATCACAGCACTTTCGGCTATTACACAATACAATTTTTTCCTTGCTCCTTTCCTACCCGTATTTTTCAGCTTTGAGTGTGTACCTCATAGCTACCGGAAGTGCTGTAAGCGCAGCAGTAAATATAAAACCAACTATCTACACTGCACAAGTCATAACCACAAATTTTTCTCCACTACCGATTTTGATAAACTTCTCCACCGGCTCAAATCCTAACTGCTCCCACACCCGTTGTGCCCGCTTGTTGAATTCCGCTATCGTTACCCGCAACTGCTGCGCCCCATATTGCTTCGCCCCATACCTTGCTACAGCCTGGGCATACTGCTTTCCACGTCCCTGACCGACTAAATCTGGTCGTATGCCCATACCAATGTCAAGGGCTTCAGCGCTGTAGTCTCCACCTGGCACTTGACCATCTGATCCGAAAGAGCAATAGCCTTCTAGTTCTCCTTGCAGGTTCAAGATCGCGCAAAAGGCGTTTTTCACGTCAAGCAGATAGCGCAAGTCCTCTTGAACAGTATCGGCATCAAAGTTGTAGTAGTCATATGGGGAAGTATAGCGCCAGTTAAGGATAGCCAGTGCATATTCCTTCTCAAGTTGTCGAAATGTAAGGCTCAATGGTTTAACGTACCTTCGCATAAATAAATGCATCCCTTGGAATTGGTGAGATATTGGGGCGAATTGTATGAGAACGTAAAATTCCCTCACGCACTAAACCAATTTTCTCTAAAACCCTTGCTGATGCGAGATTTTTTGTATCACAAGTTGCCCAAACTCGGTAAATTTCTGGAATGCTCATTAACCAGTTGACCAAAGTATTTCCTGCTTCTGTTGCGTATCCGTTTCCCCAATACTTGCGATTGAGTAAATAGCCAAAATCTGCCATGTGTCCTTCTATGCAACAAGCGATCGTCCCAATTGCTCGGTCATCAGGTTTAACAGTGATAATCCAAGTAAATTCTTTATTTTGGTTCCAAAGTACAGGATGATTTGTAATAGATTTAATCACATCGTTAATGTCTGTACGAGGGCGATAATCCATGTAGTGTATTACTTGAGGGTCGCTCGCATACTCGAAAATAGCCTCTGCATCCTCAAGGCAAGAACGACGTAAAATAAGCTTTGGTGTGGTGAATATTTCAGGTGCTTGAATCATTTTTATAATCAGAGAGAAAAAGGTGTTCCCTGATGAAACCGAAGTTCCCAACCATTAGTTGTTCGCGACCAAATCGAGCTTCTATGGGTGTGTTCGACAACACCATCATAAGTGAATGCACTATCATAGGTGACTTGGACAATATTTTCGTCAAGCAGACGAATGTGGAATTCTGGCAAGGGAAAAATGGTATCTTTTTTCTGAGGTACTGTTGCAATCGTGTCTTTTCGATACCAAACACGTCCAGAACGTCCAAATTCAAAAAAATCTGCTGCTAGCAATTCTTGAAGATGCTTGTTGTCAATATCTGAGTCCCATAATTCTTGTTCTAAGTGTTCGAGTTGCTTCCTCTCTTCATCGCTAATTTCCATAGTAGTTACCTCCAGTTCTAAAATAATATTTTATGTCTGAACTAAACCAAGTGGAAAACTTAATACCAAACGAAAGCAGCACTCAAGAAATAATTCAAACTGCTTTAATAACAGAAGATGAAGATATTTATTGGGATTTAGTATATATTTTACAAGTCCGTGGTGGAGATGAAGAATTTACAGCAGCGTCAAATTTGTGCGCGAACGGAAATACCAAGGACAGAACTTTGGGAGTCAATATTATTGCCCAATTAGGAACTACAAAGGGTAAATTTCGTAGTCGCGATCGCGGAGATATTTTATTAGAGTTACTCTCCCATGAGAAAGATGCAAGTGTTTTGGCTGCTATTGGTTATGCTTTCGGACATTTGCAAGATGACAGGGGAATTTTACCATTAATTAAATTCAAAAATCATATCGATTGTGATGTGCGAATGGGTGTTGTTTTCGGTTTGAGTTGTCAGGAAGATGAATCAGCAATTCAAGTATTAATTAAATTATCAGGTGACGTAGATGCAGATGTAAGAAATTGGGCAACTTTTGGCTTAGGTTCGCAAATAGCAGTCGATACCCCGGAAATTCGAGATGCTTTATATGAGCGTATCATTTCCGAAATCGGAGACGATGAAGATGACACAATTGCTGAAATTCGCGGAGAAGCATTATTGGGTTTAGCGATTAGAAAAGATGAACGAGTTATTAAACCGTTGATTGCAGAACTAGAAAGTGGTTGTGTGGGAAAATTATCTGTAGAAGCAGCACTGGAAATCGGCGATAATCGATTGTATTCCAGCTTAGTTAAATTAGAAGATTGGTGGGATGTGGACGTTGAGCTATTACAAGCAGCAATGGCTAAATGTGGAACATAATTAATTGCGATTATCCACAAAAATAATTTTTATTTTAAAAAGGCATTTGTATCGCTACAATTGATTTTTTCTTGATTCCTGAAAATTCCAGCGATTTTGAGGAACCGCAGCGATGGCGCAATTATATATACTCGTTAGTTACAGTGTTAGTTACAGTGAGAATATAATGGGTAGAACAATTGATTTGTTGACATAATCATGACATCTTTCGCGTAGTTATGAAAACTCAGTATTATACTGCAACGAGTTTGGATGGATTTATTGCCGACGATCGCAATTCCCTCGATTGGCTATTTCAATTTGGTGAGATGGAAGGGGGTAGCTATGGTAATTTCCTTCGAGAAGTTGGGGCGATCGTTATGGGTTCGACTACCTACGAATGGATTTTGGCTCACCATATTAACGAAGATGCCGAAAAGCCACAAAAATGGATGTACGAACAGCCTACTTGGGTTTTTTCTTATCGCAATTTACCTACCATTGAAGGAGCGGATATTAGATTTGTGAAGGGAGATGTACAACCAGTACATCAAGAAATGGTTGCAGCAGCAGGTGATAAAAATATTTGGATTGTTGGTGGGGGCGATTTAGTTGGTCAATTTTACGATCGCGGTTTGCTGGATGAGATAATTGTGACGGTGGCATCGGTGACTCTTGGTAGTGGGGCACCTTTATTACCAAGAAAAATTATCACACCTCCACTCAAGTTACTGTCAGCGACAACTTATGGAGATAGTTTTGTCGAGCTTTGCTATCAAGTTCGCGATCGATAAAAAAATAGAAATTTACTTCGCAAGCTATGGAAATTGCAGCTATCCCATTTGAATTAGACCATTTATTTATTTTGACCGAAATTGGTGCCCCGGAAGCTGAGGAATTGATAGCATTTGGATTGGTGGAGGGAACATCGAATACCCATCCCGGTCAAGGTACAGCCAATCGTCGCTTCTTTTTCCATAATGCGATGTTGGAATTGCTGTGGGTTCATGCTTCCGAAGAAGCAAAATCTGAGGTTGTTTCTCCCACTCATCTGTGGGAACGTTGGGAAAATCGTCACAATGGAACCAGTCCGTTTGGGATTATTTTGCGTCCAGTAGCAGGTTTTGAGAATGGGTTTGAGAATGCCACAATATTTTCCAGTTGGGAGTATCGTCCACCTTACTTATCGGGGACAATGAGTATTAGGGTGGGTAATAATAGCGATATTTTAACCGAGCCAATACTGTTCCAAATTTCCTTTGGGATGCGTCCCGATCGATTTCCTCCAGAAAAAAGGCAACATGCAGGAACATCGGGTTAATTTGCGGGAAATAACTCGCGTGGAATTGCTTACTCCTGCTAGTAATAATCCATCACCGGAGTTGCAAGCTGTGTTGGATACGGGAATTATTTGACAGCGATCGGGGGGAGAATATTGCGTTGAGTTGGGATTTGATGGAGAAATGGGTGGGAAAAAGTCGATTTTCGACTCAAGTTACCGTTGATTTTTAGCTGGTAGCAGTTTAGACCAATGCCAGAATACTTATAATAATCAAGTCGAAGTTATTTAAGTAACTCTTACTAATCGAGAATTACGCGATTTTTTCACACAATATCGAGAAAAACAGCGATTATATGCCCTTACCAGGTGGAGAAACTGACAAAATTGGCAACCGCTACGAAGGTCGTTGGACAGTGTATTGCATACTCGATGTCATAGACGAGAAAGCTGATTCTATTCGTTTGGAAAAGCCTGGTGAGGATGCATTCGAGTTTTTCGTGAGTAAAAATGGGAACGTGGAGTGCCATCAAGTTAAACGCCAAAAAAGTGGACGGGGACGCTGGACGCTGAGTGCATTGGAGGATAAACAAGTTCAAGTTTTATCAGATTTTTGGAAAAGCCTTAGCAATCCTGAAGTTATTTGTGTATTCGTTTCTACCCAAGATGCGGATGAGTTGGGAGAGTTAGCCCAAAGAGCCAGAAGTGCTGCATCTTGGACGGAATTTGAGCGTGATTTTCTGAATAAGACGCAATCTGGTAATTTCCACACATTACGTCAAAAATGGGGTAATTGTTCGGAAATCGCTGCTTTTGAAGCTTTGAAACGAGTGAAGGTAGTAACATTTGGCGAAGATGTTTTGGTTGAAACTGTAGAAAATCGCATAGCTGCTTTAGTAGAAGGCGACCCAAAAACTATCAGAATTGAGCTTGCTGAGTTAGTTTTGGAAAAAATTCATTGCGAACTAACGGCACATGATATTTGGCATTATTTATTACAGGAAAGAGGTTATCGTCGTCGTCAATGGGGAAAAGACCCTCATGTTTTAGCTGCGGTTGAAAATGTAAATAATATTTATGTTTCCTCTCTACGCGACCAAAGGGCGATCGCAGGTAATATTATCCCTCGTGATGAAGCGGAAGCTGCATTTGAGCAACTCACCCAAGAAAAACAAAGCATTTTGTGTGTGGGAGAAGCTGGAGTTGGTAAAAGTGGTGTAATGTTGCAAGTGTTGGAAAAGCTGCAAAACCAAGGTATTCCCGTACTTGCTTTTCGTGTCGATCGCTTGGAACCAACGCCGCTACCCGATAAATTAGCGGAACAGTTGGGTTTACCAGGTTCTCCTGCGATCGTTTTAGCTAATATCGCCCAAAATCGAGATTGTGTGCTTGTTATTGACCAACTTGATGCCGTGAGTTTCGCATCCGGTCGCAATCCTCAATTTTTCGATTGTATCTTCGAGATAATCAAACAAGCCCAGGCACATCCCAATATCCATTTATTATTAGCTTGTCGCAAGTTTGATTTAGATAACGATAATAGATTAAAACGTTTGATTGACGAGAAAAATGGTGTTGCTAAAGCGATCGCTATTAATCGTCTTCCTCACTCCAGGGTCAGAGATGTTGTTGGCAAATTAGGTTTAGAAACCACACGACTAACCGAAAAGCAACTTAACCTATTATCCATACCCTTGCATTTGAGCTTGTTGGCAGAAATAGCTGAAGATTCTACAGTAGATGTTTTAAGCTTTCAAACAGCAAAGGAACTATACGACCAGTTTTGGAGCAAAAAGCAAGGCAAATTACGAGAACGTCTCGGTCGTTCGGTTCAATGGACTCAAGTTATCGATCGCTTATGTGACTATATGAGCAGCCAGCAACAACAAAGTTTATCTGCTCCAGAAAGTGTTGTTGATGAATTTGCTGATGATGCGAAAGCAATGGCTTCCGAGCATATATTAACTTGGGAAAATAAACGTATTTCGTTTTTCCATGAAAGCTTTTTTGATTATGCTTTTGCCCGTCGGTTTGCATATCGCGGTCAAGAACTATTAACGTTTTTACGAAGTAGTGAGCAACATTTGTTTCGTCGCGCTCAAGTCAGGCAAATTCTCATCCATCAGCGAGAGGAAGATTTTGATTGTTATCTACAAAACCTTCGAGAACTGCTTAATAGTTCAGATATTAGATTTCATTTGCAAAAGGTAGTAATTGCTCTGTTAGCAGCACTTGATAATCCCAAAGAAGAAGAATGGGAAATAATCAACGAATTGATGTGTTCTCAAAATCCTATCGGACAGGAAGTATGGGTTATTTTCAATTCTTCTATCTACTGGTTTCGATTGCTAGATAGTCTGGAGATAATTGAAAAGTGGCTGCAAGGTGAAAACGAGAGTCATATTGATAAAACGGTAAGGCTGCTTTCTTTTATGCAAAAGCAGGTTCCCGATCGAGTTGCTGAATTGTTGGAACCTTTTGTTGGTGTTTCAGAAAGGTGGTCACAAAGATTTGCAGGCTTAATTAGTTTTTCAGAACTTGGAGCAGGAAGGCAGTTCTTTGATTTATTTTTGCTCTTAATTGATACAGGCATCCTTGACCGTCAGGTAGGTGCTAGTAATGATTTTTGGCATCACATATATAACTTACCGACACAAAACCCTGAGTGGGCCTGCGAAGCAATAGGTCATTTTTTAAATCGACGGCTGAATATTTCTTTAGAATTAGAAAATCCAAATCCATTTGACAGAAATTCTGGAGTGTTCCCTCATAGTAATTACGAAAAAATAACTATAAGTGAAAGTGCGACTAATGCACCCCAAGCATTTGTCAGAAATGTTTTACCTTTTATGCTTAAAGTGATGGAATTAAACGTTTTAAAGCGAGATAATCCATCTTGGCAAGATGCTGTTTGGTACTTCAGACATTACGGTACAGGTTATGATTTAAAGCATGATTTATTAAGTCAGATGAAAGTCGCATTATGTAGGTTAGCTGCTAATCATCCCGATGATTTTGCAAATATTGCACAAAATTCGCTTCAACAATTAAACTTTGAAACTGCTCAATATCTACTAATTTGTTCTTATGCAGCAAATGGAAAATACTTTGTAAATGATGCAGTTGAATATCTTTGCGAACAACCGGAACGTTTGAAAGCAGGTTACTCATGCGGAGCAGGAAATGTTCGTGCGGCTCGATTTTGGGCGACTCGAAAATTATTAGAAGCGATAATTCCATATTCATCTGATGAAAATATAGGAAAATTGGAGGTATTAATACTCAACTATTATCCGGACTGGGAAAAGGAATATGAATTTATAAAGTTACGAGGATATGCACAATTTGTGCTTTTGGATGCTATTCATACATCTCAAATATGTAAACTGAAATTTGAATTTGAAACCTTTTTTAAGCAGATTTTATTATTTGAACTAACTATCTGTGGAGTGTGGCTAAAAGTATTATTTGACTTATTCCCCAATTTAATTCAGCCATATTATCCCAGTGAAGCGATCGCACGAAGATTATATGAGTGGCAGCGTAAGTTTGCTCAAACCTATTTAGCGCCATTCGGAAAAATTGAACCACCAAAATCAATCGAAGCTCGAATTGTTCCTTCTCCTATTTCCCAAAAAGCAGTAGAAAAAATGACCGACCAGCAGTGGCTAAATGCTATTGCTGAGTACGAATACAATGATGCTGGTACTCGATTTCAGAAAACGGGAGAACTGATTGGTGGAGCTTCTCAACTTTCAACCCTTTTGGAAAATCAAGTTAAAAAACAACCATTACGATTTGCATCTTTAATATGGAAAATTCCAGACAATGCCAATCCATCTTACTTTGATGCGATTTTAAATGGTATTGCGGAAGCTAGTGTAGATGTTAAAACCGCATTCCAAGTATGTCAGCGCTGCCATCAATTACCTAATCGTCCCTGCGGTCGATGGATTGCATGGCTGTTTAATAAACAGCCAAAATTATTGTGGAATCAAGAAGCCTTTGAGATTTTAATTTGGTATGCATTAAATGACCCGAATCCAGAGGAAGAATCTTGGCGTACAAATAATAGTGGTAATATAGTCAGCTTCGGAATTAACTCAACAAGGGGCGCTGCTGTCAGCGCGATCGCAAAGCTTATTTTTGCTGACAAAAATCGTGCTTCTTATTTTTATAATCCCATGCAGCAGATAATTAGAGATTCTTCTATTGCTGTTAGGTCTTGCGCCGCAGAAGTGCTGGTAGCAATGTTAAATTACGACCGGAATTTAGCTGTCAATTTGTTCTTACAATTGTGTGACACTGAGGATGCAGTTTTGGCAACAAGTACAGTTGAAAATTTTCTATATTATACAGTACCCACCCATTTTAAGAAATTAGTCTCTATCTTGGAACGAATGCTTGCCTCTGATTTACAAGAAGTAGTTAAAGTTGGTGCAAGGCAAGCTTGCTTGTCATCATTAATGATAGAGGAGGCACTTTACCTTAGAGAAATTTGTCTTAATGGAACAGAAGCACATCGCATTTCGGCAGCAGAAGTGTTCGTTGCAAATTTAAAAATTGCACAGTTTCGCCAATTTTGCGAGACAGGATTAATTCAACTTTTTAATGACTGTAACGAGGCAGTTCATTCGCAAGCATCTCGATGCTTCTTTGAATTTGAAGAGCAAGAATTAGGTCAATATCGTAATTTTGTGGAAGCTTTTGTTGCAAGCCGTGCATTGGAAACTAAACCTCGTGATTTGATTTATGCCCTGGAAAAAACAACGGCAAAACTTCCAGATATTACCTGTGTCGTGTGTGAAAGAATAATTAACATCTCTCAAGCAAATAATCATGATAATACTCCTGATATTGCTTACAGCGATGAAATCAGCAAATTATTAATTCGAGTTTACAGCCAAAGCAAAGATGAAAAATTGCGATCGCGCTGTCTCGATCTAGTTGATAGTATGGCTCAAATGGGAGTGTATGGGTTAAACAAAGTATTACAAGAATTTGAACGATAGTTGAATATGCTGGTAGCAGAATATTACTCAAAATGTGGTATCGATAATTAAATGAAATAACAATTTTCAACAAGGTAAAGGAAACGCAGTGCCAGTTAACGCTGACAAACCCCATTTATGGAAGCAAGATGTAGCCCTGTCGGTAGACTTGTACAACAACTGGTTTATGGAATTCGCTCCCATTGCATACCGAAACACCCGCATTATTACCGCACAACAATTAGAATCAGCGCTGGTTTGGACTGCTAATTTAACCAACATTACATCTACCATATTACGTCAACATCCATCCGTACTCCCTATACTGAGGATGGCAACTGCACCACCAATCGCACGCGTTCGCGTAGCGTGCGTCATTCTGAAATAGAAAACAGCTACCCTACATTGTGGAAATATCTCCAGGTAGGGATAGAAAGCGGTATTAGTTCCCGCTACCTCTGCAAACACCGCAATACTTGGTACTCACAGGAAAATCGTTCTCCTGCTCCCTATCTTTGCACATATATGGGACGTACCGATAGCAGTCGAGGAAAGGCTTTTCGTTTTATCTTGAATAATTCTAATGCGATCGCGGCAAATGTTTACTTGATGTTATATCCCAAGCCGATTTTGGCTGATGCGCTGACCCGTCAACCTTCACTGAAACGGGATTTATGGCTAAATCTTAATAATATTTCTGACGAGGCTCTAATTTCTGGGGGACGGGTTTATGGAGGTGGGTTGCATAAATTAGAACCAAAGGAATTGGGAAATATGTTTGTTGAAATCGCATCAAATATCTCTATTCTCAAGTAATTGCTGATGCGATCGCTTACCAATTTAAACTTTAGCCACAGTAATATTTTATGCCATCATGTCTACAATAAGCCTAAAGTTACTTACAGAAAAACATTATGGCAGAAATCCAGTTAGCAATTGAAGGTGAAGATGCAGTTGCGGCAACAGAAGCACTTTTACAAATTCCTGGTATCTCCGGTAATTATAAAGTTAACGCAGATGCACAGGAACGAGAGCCAGTAATTACAACAGTTGCGACGATTGTTGGTATTGTGGGAGGAGCGATCGCGATCGCCGAGCAAATCCGCAAATGGTATCAAGAATGTCAAGCCAAGCAGTCGGGCAAAAGAATTGAAAAGGTGTTGATTGTGGGACGAAATGGGAGAAGATTGCTGTTGAAGGATGCGACAGTGGAGGAAATTCGGCAAATTTTGGAAGGGAAATGATTAAGTTAGGCGTGAAGTATACCAAGAAAGAAGAATTTGAGAGAAACAGAGAGTAATTGCTTTTAAATTCTCCAGAATTGGAAATGCTAAACTTGAGGAAAATACTGAAGTCTCTGGATTCGGAATGTGCAAATCCTCCATCTCGACCTCAAACCAGTTGCGGATAATTACGTAGAGTTACGTTATTTCACTGATAACCCAAATCAGTACGAGAAGCGATCGCTCCCTCTATCAGAAATCGCTGATTTGATTGACGTGGCAGAGCGTGATTATTATGTTTCGGCTTTCCCAGAGGATTATACGGTAACTGGAAGGCGGTTGTATAACTGGTTGGATGGGAGCGATCGCACTTTACAACCCTTACTGGATAAACATCGTCGTGAGGGAATTATTTTAGCGATCGCAGCCGCAGAAAAACTCGCCCATTTGCCCTGGGAAGTGTTGCACGATGGAAATAGCTTTTTGGTGCAGCGTGTTCCGGCGATTGTCCCGGTGCGGTGGATGTCGGATAGCACTGTAAAAAAATTAACTGTTGATGGGGAACCGGAAAACCGAGCCTTGCAAGTTTTGTTTATGGCGACTTCGCCGTTGAATATCTCACCCGTGCTGGATTTTGAGGCTGAGGAAGCGCGGATTCTGGAAGCGACAGCACGGCAACCTTTAGCTTTGACAGTGGAAGAAAGCGGTTGTTTGTCGGAGTTGGGTTATTTGGTTGATGGTTATGACAGCGATTATTTTGATGTTTTACACTTGACGGGTCATGCTACTTTTCAAGATGGGCAACCCCGGTTTATTACGGAAACGCCAACGGGTGAGGCTGATTATGCCAGCGCGGAAGATATCGCCCAAGAACTACAATTTCGACTACCCAAACTTATATTCCTCTCTGGCTGTCGCACCGGGCAAGCTGGGAATTCCGGTTCTGTACCGTCAATGGCAGAAGAATTGCTGAAATCGGGTGCAAAAGCGGTTTTGGGTTGGGGTCAAACGGTTTTAGATACCGATGCATCTGCCGCAGCTGCTGCATTATATCGGGAATTGTCGGCGGGAAAGCAAATCACCGAGGCTGTTGCTTGTACCTACCAAACATTGATTGAGAATAAAGCGCGGGATTGGCATTTGTTGCGGTTGTATGCGGCTGGTAATTTACCGAGTTACTTGGTCACACCATTGCGGAAACCCGGACGCAAACCAGCACCAGCACCAACAGTTACCACCCAGTTTTTAGACCCCGCAGGTAAAATCAAAGTCCCAACGCGGGAGAGTTTTGTTGGTCGTCGTCGGCAATTACAAAGTTGTTTGCGGGTGCTAAGTCAACCCAGCGATGCAGTTGGGGTGTTGATTCATGGTATGGGTGGTTTGGGTAAAAGTAGTTTAGCAGCTAGGCTGTGCGATCGCCTGCCGACTTTTGAGCGGGTTGTTTGGGTAGGACGCATTGATGAAGCGAGTTTGGTGAGTCGGTTGGCGGAAAAGTTGGATGACAGCGAACAACGTAAAAGCCTGCAACATTATGATGAGGAATTGAAATTTCGGTTGCGGAGGGTTTTTCAGCAGTTACATGATGCGGCAAAGCCGTTTTTGTTGGTGCTGGATGACTTTGAGGGAAATTTAGAACCCCGCAACGATGGTTATGTGTTGCAACCGGAGGCAGCAGAGGTAATAAAGGCTTTGGTGTGGGCAATTCGAGAAAATTCCGCGTCCCACCGCATCATTATTACCTGTCGTTACGATTTTGAATTTACCCAGTTGCAGTATTTCTACAAACAGCCATTGGATGCACTGCAAGGGGCAGATTTGCGAAAAAAGTGCGATCGCCTGACAGCTTTTAGTGCCAAATCTCAGGTGGATGAGGCGTTAAAATTCCAGGGGCAGAAGTTAGCCGATGGGAATCCCCGGTTGTTGGAATGGTTGGATAAGATTCTGCAAAATCCAACGGTCGATGGCACGGCAATTTTGAGTCAGTTGGCAGTAAATCCGGTGGAGTTGCGAGAGCAAGTTTTGGCAGAGACGCTGTTGCAACAGATGGATGCAACGATGCGGGAGATGTTATCACGGGGTTTGGTGTTTGAGTTGCCTGTACCGAGGGAAGCTTTAGCGGCGGTTTGTGAGGGTATTTCTGATTTGGAGGATTATATCGCTCGGGCTGTGGCTTTGGGGTTGTTGGAAGTTAGTTATGATGAGGCTTTGCGTGTGCCGCGTATTTTGCCTGTGCAGTTAGCAGACGATGGGGAGAGTTTGTGTAAGCGAGCGGCTGAGGTGTTGTATCGTCTGTGGTGGGAAGGGGTGGAAACGTCAACAGATGAACGAGGGTTAGAAATTTATCGGTTGGCATACAGAAGCGAAGCGAAGCAAATCATAGTTGATGTTGCAACTGCGCTTGCAAGAACATGGATTAATCACAGTCGATTTCAGCAAGCAGTTAATATTTGCATTGATACTTTAAAAATTACCAATAACTATCAAATCTTTCATCAATTAGCCCGTTCTGAGAAAGAAATTGGTGAAATTGAAGCAGCCATCAAAGATTATAAACAAGCTTTAAATTTGTGTCCTTTAGAAGATGAAAATACGAAGGCAGCAATTACTCATAATTTAGCAGGAATAAAAGTTTGGCAAGGTCTATTTTCTGAAGCAATTAAGCTTTACGAACAGTCTTTAGAAATTGCAAAACGGACAGATGACTTTAACGGTCAAGCTGCTATCTTGCACGATATGGCAAGTATGTATGCGAAACAGAAACAACCTGACAAAGCCATGATTTATCTACAGCAGGTTCTTAAAATAGACGAACAGCAAAATAATTTATTAGGTAAAGCAACAACCTTGAATACAATAGCCACTATCTATGAAAGTCAAGGTCAACTTGAAAACGCTGAAGCACATCTTCAAGAATCATTCGCAATTCATAAAAATATTGGTAATTTTCAAGGTCAGTTAGTAACTGCGCTTAATCTTGTAACTCTTCATGACAAGCAAGGTAAGCACAATGAGGGAGAAATTATTTTAAAAGAACTTCTGAAGGTCGCAAAAAATAATAATAGTGTCCATCCTCAAGCAGTAATTTTAAACAACCTTGCATTCATATACGATAAGCAAGGAAAATATGAAGAAGCTATTACACATTTTAAAATTGCTTTTGAGATAGTCAAAAGGCTTAAAGATGTTAAAGGACAAATAACAACATTGAATAACATGGCATTTATCCATGCTAGGCATGGTCAAGTTGAAGAAGCTATTATCCTATACGAACAATTATTAAAACTTCAAGAAAGTATTGGTGATATTTCCGGCAAAGGTATGGCGCTAGGAATGCTAGGTCAATTATTAGAAAAGCAAGGAAAATATGATGATGCACTTGATTATTTGCACTCAGCCTTGGATATATTGCAGACTACCCAATCTCCCCATGCTGATGTAGTTCGGCAAGTGATAGTTAGAATACAAAAATTGATGGTATAAATTTGATTTAATTATTCTTTGTTTTTATAAAAAAATAAGCAAAAATGAAAAAAAATAAAAAAACGAAACAAATAAATTCTAAATCAATTCAATTGTCGCCTTATAAAGGTTTTGGCAAAGAACCTACTTTTTTATTTGATTTAGGCTATAAACAACTAAATAAAGGAAATCTAGAAGATG
The DNA here is from genome assembly GCF_034931845.1 of Calothrix sp. UHCC 0171. NCBI lineage: Bacteria > Bacillati > Cyanobacteriota > Cyanophyceae > Nostocales > Calotrichaceae > Calothrix > Calothrix sp. UHCC 0171. The sequence continues at coordinate 14,444 of NZ_JAYGHN010000046.1, read as the reverse complement.
CACTAGCATCATTTGACCAAGTGCTGGAATTGAAACCTGATAACTATGAAGCTTGGAACGCTAAGGGTGTGGTATTACTTCGTTCAGAGCGCTTGCAGGAAGCGATTCGATCTTTTGATGAAGCACTCAAATTAAAACCCGATTATCATATCGCTTGGAGTAATCGAGGTGTAACAGAGAGTAAATTTGGTAATTTACAACAAGCAATTGATTATCTAAAACAAGCATTAAAGTTAAATCCTAATTATGCCGAAGCTTGGTACAATCAGGGTATTATTCTAAATGATTTAGGTTGTTTTGAAGAGGCGATTGCATCTTTTGATGAAGCAATCAAATGTAAGCCTAATTATTATGAAGCTTGGAATGGTCGGGGTGCATTACTAGCACATTTAGAGCAGTTTCAAGAGGCAATTATATCTTTTAACAAAACTATAGAAATAAAACCGGATTTCCATGATGCTTGGAGAAATATTAGTGTAGTATTAACATATTTAGAAAACTTTACTGAAGCAGTTGAATCTTGTGAAAAAGCACTTAAATTGAAACCTGATTATTATGATGCTTGGTATGATAAGGGAATTGCTTTGAAAAAATTAGGGAATTACAAAGCTGCACTGGCTTGCTATGACAAAGTAGTAGAATTTAAGCCTGATTTTTCAGAGGCATGGACTAATAGAGGATTGATATTAAATGATTTACATTTCTATGAAGATGCACTTACTTCCTTTGAGCGAGCTTTAAAAATTGATCCTAATTTTCCAGAAGTGTTTAATGCTTGGAGTGGGAAAGCTTTTGTACTAACTCAATTATTAAGATATGAAGAAGCGATCGCATGTTACGACAAAGGAATAGATGCTAGCAAAAAAGCAACAAACATTAGCTCAAAATTTATAAGAGTTCCGAGTTTCGTAGATATTCATGATATAGAAAGTAATTCTTGGCACGGTAGGGGCATTATGCTAGCCCACTTAGGAAGACATGAAGAAGCGATCGCATCTTATAAAAAAGGTATAGAAATTAAATCAGACAAATATCAAAATTGGGAAGCCAGAGGCGTATCTTTGTATAAATTAATGCAATATCAAGAAGCGATCGCCTCCTACGACAAAGCCTTAGAAATCAAGCCCGACGATTACAACACCTGGATTAATCGAGCGATCGCAATATCAAACATCGTCAGAATTAGCCACTCGTTTATTTTACCCGTAACCACCTCCTACCCTGACCTCGTAATTACCTTCAAAAACCCAGATTTAAACAAAGGTGGTAAACAAGGACAATTCGCCAGCTATAAAGAAGGTTTAAAACACTGTCCCCCAGAAACCCATCCCGAAGGTTGGGGAAAACTCCACCGAGCGATCGGAAACGCCCATTACACATACGGATGCAAAGATGAAAACCCCTATCCCCATTGGCGAAAGGCTTTTCGCAGCTACCAAAATGCTCTACAAACCCTCACCCAATTTCCCGAAGCCCATTTAGAACTACTCCAAGATTTTGTTCGCTGTTTGTCTGCGTTGGGACAAACATCCGAAGCAGAAGAACTCCAACGACGGGCTACAGATATCCTCCAAAACCTGCTGAAAAACACCCCCAGTCCAGCCAGAAAACAACAATTAGCCTTACGATTTGCCGGTTTCCAACAATTAACCGTTGACTTAACCATCCAATCGGGAAACTGGTGTGCGGCTTTGGAACTCGCTGAAAAAGGTAAAAATGCCTGTTTGAGTTGGCTTTTGTACTCCTTGGGTGATGATTCCTCCCCTACCTACTCCCAAATCCAAAATTTACTCAGCCCCACAACTGCAATTATTTACTGGCATATTAGCCCAAATGCCCTCAATACCTTTATCCTCAAACACAACACCCCATCACCCATCGTGATTTCCCCGCAGATATCTGCAATCAACTCACCAGAGGAAAACCAACCATCAGACGGACAATTACCAACAACAGTCAAACGACACCGCGAGTTTGAAGCGTGGGTACAAAACTGGAACAAACAATATGCCGACTATCGTGAGGGTAAGGACAGCGAAGAAACAGGACAAACATGGCGAGAAAACCTACCCGATCTACTTGCAGATTTGGGTCAAATTCTTGACATCGATGCCATTGTCAGTGCTATCTCTGCCGATAATGAAGCTTCAGCGATCGCCAATCTCATCTTAATTCCCCACCAGGATTTACATCGCTTTCCCCTCCATTTCCTATTCCCCGAAGAATTCACGGTGACTTACCTACCTAGTGCCAAAATCGGGCTTTCTTTGCGCGTCAACTATCAAGAAAATCATCAACCAGAAACTACCGATACCAGCAAACAGTTATTAAGTGTAGAAGCACCAGACAGCACAGATATTATTGAAGACAAGAAATTTGAAGAACTTCGTCATGCAGAGATGGAGTCAGCAACAATTAGCCAAATGTTTGCCAATTCTTACCGCTTGGCTGGTAGCGATGCGACAAAGGAAAATGTCGAAAAAGCTCTTACCTCTGGGTATAAATTTTTTCACTTTACCGGACATGGAACCTATAACTTCCAAAATCCCAAGCGATCGGTTCTGGCTTTGAGTCAAACCGACAGGCTTACTCTAGAAGATATTCTCCAGCTACCTTTTAATAATTACCAAATGGTCAGCCTCTCCGCTTGCGAAACCGCGATTACTGGTAATCAAACGATTACTACCGAATACGTGGGTTTGGTCAGTGCTTTTATCAGTAAAGGTGTGAGGAATGTGGTTAGTACCCTGTGGAGGGTGGAGTCAATTTCTAGTGCTTTGTTTGCGATCGCATTTTATCGTCAGCGCAATCGGGATACTGCTCCTGCTGCTGCACTGAAGCGTACACAAAGGTGGTTGCGTAGCGTGACGTATGGTGAGCTTGCGAGGTGGTATGAGGAACGGGCTGAGGAAATCTCAGAAAAAGACCCAATTTGTGCGACTGAGTTACGGGATGAAGCGATGATGATTAAAGATGACCCCGATAAAATCAATACACAGGTTCCGCCCTATGAGCATCCGTATTATTGGGCTAGTTTTATTATTACTGGTTAAAGTTATTTTGTCTAATTTGGCGAGTATAACAGAGCATACATTATAAAATAAATACAGCACAGTAAAAGGTTCTAAAAATTAAATGGTTTGGTTATGGGAATTCAAGAACTATTACTACCATTTCGAGAAGAAATATTAAGAATCGCTGCCAAATATGGTGCCCATAGCGTGCGGGTATTTGGTTCAGTTGCTAGAGGTGAGGCAAGACTCGATAGTGATGTTGATTTTTTGGTGGAAATCGAACCAAACCGTAGTTTATTTGACTACATTGCCTTAATTCAAAGTTTAGAAGAATTATTAAATCGTAAAGTTGATGTTGCAGAACCTGGAAGTCTTCACGATTTGATTCGAGAAAAAGTGTTGGCAGAATCAGTTTATTTATGAAAGACGAACGTTTGTATTTGAGTAATATTCAAGAATGCATCGCCAGAATTGAGGAATATACCAGCGAGGGTAGGGATGTTTTTATTCAGACACCGATGATTCAAGATGCTGTGATTCGCAACTTTGAAATTATTGGCGAAGCAACAAAAAGATTATCTCCGGAATTGAGAAACTCGTATTCGGATGTGCCTTGGCAACAAATGGCTGGTTTGAGAGATGTATTGATTCACGATTATTTGAAAGTAAATTTAAATTTAGTTTGGGAAATTGTCGATCGCAATTTACCCGAACTCAAAGAGCAAGTAGCAATGATTTTACGGAATTTGAGCAATGAATAGATATAAAACTTATGAAAAATTCTCAAGAAAGAAAACCTTATGAAAAATTCTCAAGAAAGAAAACACAAAAAAAATAAGAATACGTCAATAGTATCTTCAAAATACAAAGGTTTCAGCAAGAACTCTGAAATTATAGAAATATTCTTAAAGCGAGGCATTGAAGCAATTAACGCTGGAAATTATCAAAAGGCGATCGCATCCTATGACAAAGCACTCGAATGTAAACCTGATGACCATGAAGCTTGGTACAACCGGGGAAATGCACTGGCTTATTTAGGAAGGAATGAAGAAGCGATCGCATCCTATGACCAAGCAATTAAATTAAAACCTGATTTCCATGATGCTTGGTACATTCGGGGACTTACGCTGGGTATTTTGGAACGGGGTGAGGAATTGATCGCATCTTTTGACCAAGCAATTAAATTAAAACCTGATTTCCATGATGCTTGGCACATTCGGGGTATTGCGCTGAATAATTTGGGACGGTACTCAGAAGCGATCGCATCCTATGACCAAGCAATTAAATTTAAACCTGATTTCCATGATGCTTGGAACAATCGGGGTAATGCGCTGCGTAATTTGGGGCGGTCTGAGGAAGCGATCGCATCTTTTGACCAAGCAATTAAATTAAAACCTGATTACCATGATGCTTGGCACATTCGGGGTATTGCGCTGGATAATTTGGTACGGTACTCAGAAGCGATCGTATCCTATGACCAAGCAATTAAATTTAAACCTGATTTCCATGATGCTTGGAACAATCGGGGTATAGCAGCAGGAAAATCGGTGAGTTACGATCGATTTTTGGTACTTTCTAGCCCTATTGCTAAACAGAACCCAGCACTGAATCAGCGTGGTTATGAGGGAAAATTAGTAAGCTATCAAGAAGGTTTGAAATATTGCCAGCAAAATACACACCCCGAAGGTTGGGGAAAGTTACATCAAGCAATAGGTAATGCTCACTATTACCAAGGTGTAGGAGAGCGCAATTATCGTCAATATTGGCTTCAAGCTGAGGCTGAATATAAACAAGCCCTAATAACCCTAACAAAAGAAGCCTTCCCCGAATTACATTTACAAGTATTACGAGACTTAATTCGCGTATTATTCGGTTTAAACAAAGATGAAGCAGCCAAAGAATACCGTAAACAAGCATTAGCAGTATTCGGACAATTATTAAACTCCCCCGATAAATCTTCTTACCAAAAACGCAAATTACAAGCTCAATTTTCTGGTTTCTCGCAAATGCGGGTAGATGTATTAATCGAAGATGGTGATTTTATCTCTGCTTTAGAAACTGCGGAAAGAAACAAAAATTTCTACCTCACCTGGATACTCGATGCTCGCAAAGAACATATCCTCAGCCCCAGTTACAGCGAAATTCAAAAGTTAATAAATTCCCAAATTCATCCAAACACAGCAATAATCTACTGGCATATCAGCCCTTTTGCCATCACTACATTTATCATCAAACCCAATGCCGATAAACCCATCGTTATCCCTACACAAAACCCAGAAAAATTAGAAGCTTGGCTCAAAAATTGGCATACACAATACGATAATCATCGAAAAGGAGCAAAACAGCAGGAATCAAATCCAGATTGGCGAGATAATTTACCGCAATTGCTAACACAACTCGGCGAAATTCTCAACATTCCCGCGATTCTCGAACCCATCCAGAACCAAAATACTCAAATCCAAAATCTGATATTAATTCCCCACCGCGATTTACACCGTTTCCCCCTCCATACCCTATTCCCAGATGACTTTACCATCACCTACTTACCCAGCGCCCAAATTGGCATAAACCTACAACAAAAACAACCGATTTCAATCCCAACTAACCTTTTAAGCATAGAAGCACCCGATAGCAAAGAATCAGATGGTGAGCCATTTGAAGAACTACCCGACGCAGAAATGGAATCCGCAACCATCTGTGCAATGTTAGCAAATCCCCAGCGACTATCTGGAAATGCAGCCAGCAAGGAAAATATCAAAACAGCCCTGGCAAATAACCACCAAATATTTCACTTTACCGGACACGCAACCTATAATTACCAAAGACCAAAACTATCTTGCCTTGCCTTAAGCGGTACGGATAGATTCACCCTAGAAGACATTACCCAATTATCCCTAGATAGCTACCGCCTAGTCAGCCTTTCTGCTTGCGAAACCGCCATTACAGGCAATCAAACCATCGATACCGAGTACGTGGGATTAGTCAGTGGCTTCCTCAGCCAAGGCGTAACAAATATTCTCAGCACCCTCTGGACAGTCGAATCCGTATCCAGCGCTTTATTCATGATTGAATTTTACCGCCAACCCGACTGGCATACAGCCCCAGCAGTTGCACTCAAACGCACCCAAATGTGGTTACGTATTGTCACATACCGCGAACTCGTAAATTGGTACAAACAGTGCGCTGAAGAAATACAAGAAAAAAATTACATTTGTGCGGAAGATTTGCGAGATGAAGCAGCTATCATCGAAAATTACCCCGCTAAAATAAATACAACTATACCTCCATATTCCCATCCCTATTATTGGGCAAGTTTCATTATCACAGGCAAAATTCACACCTAAACATCACACACCCATGCAAGCAACTTATAACCTCCGCAAACAAGCTTTCCTACTTGCACTCCAGCAGTTCGATATATCCACACTGTCACCGGAACTGCAACAGGAAATAAATGTATTGTGTGATGCCTTGAAGGAAGGAGCTACAGAAGATAGAATTAAGCAGCTTGAAAACCTTGTTAAAAAATGCGAACCACTCAAACAACTTTACGATACCCAAAGGCTAAACTTAAAAAAACAACAAGGTGAACAAGAACGTAGTAAAGGTTTTCCCGTCAAAAGCGATAACCCCAAACCCGAAGAACTCGGTTCGACAAACACAAACCCACCAACCCCACCATCCAATAATTCAAATTCCCAATCCACCCAATCCACTCAATCAACTAATAAAAGTAGTAAATAGTCATGAGTAAAAAACCACAAATGAAAGGCTTTTCCGTGAGCGGAGATAAACCAAAACCTCAAGATTTAAAACCAACCAATGTCAACCCTCCAACCCCGGAAAAACCACCAAACAAGAATCAGGAAAATTCTTAAATGCTGATTAGCAAATAATGATTCCATGAAAGAAATTATATACCCGACCTTAGATTTATTTATTTACCAATTCAGAAATGGTTTGGGTGACAGTGATGAGCAAATTAGGGAAAATCATAAAGACTTTTGGCAAAATCTACCAGACAAAATCAAAGTCAATTTAGACGCGGAAGTAAAGGGAGAAAACCCAGAATATATTAAATTACTTGAAGAATTAATCGAACCATCGACAAAAAAACAATTTAATATTCAAGATAATCACTATTATTTTAAAGACACTAGCGACACCTATAAATTAGAAGGCTATTATTACCCAATTCGTTTATACGATACCTATGGACTAATTTTCGATTGCTCCATTGACGATCGCAAAAATCCCCAACCAATAGACGTTTTCAAAAATCTCAAACAACAAGGCGCAACAAAAAGCGGTAACGTCGGCAAAACTTGGATGGTATCGGGTTCGCTAGTTCCAGGAATTAAACCCGAACCGGAAGATATTGCCAAAGAAACATATCAAATTTTAACAGGTATTGAATGCCAAAAGCCAGAACAGGGAAAATTCCTCGGTGCGACAGTTTTTGAAATCTGGAAACCACCGCAAAAATGGCTAAATGTCGAACAAGAAAATGTTCATGTGTTGGTTATTCTATATCCCAATCTGTGGAATATGGAAGTAGCCGCAGAATTTTATGGTGACTGGCTACGACTATTTAATATGCGGAATAAAATTATTTGGGAATACGCCTATAGTCGCCAACTTACCACTGAGCTAAAAGCAATATTTCAGACAGTTTCAGAGAATATCAATCGAGTCAACAAGATTAACTACGGCTTTGCCAATCAAAAAATATCTCAGCAAGAATTACAAGAGTTGCAGAAAATTTTGAGCCAAAGCATCGCAACACTATCTGATTATGCTAGCAAACTAAGTTATTTAGAAATACTGCGTTTAGCCATAGATAATAACTTACAAAACTATCAAAGCTTCATCAAAGATATTGAAGATAAAGCCAAAGAAAAACAGCAAAATGACAGCACATTAGGCGATACTAATTTGCAATGCCTAGAAAAATTTACCAAAACAGTTAAAACCAAATACAAAGTTCAGATACAACAAGACTGTGCCAGCCTCAGTGCCAGTTTAAGAATTATAGAAGACTTAACCAACACCGTGCGGGGAATAATCGAGATAGAACAAACCAAACGCGATCGCTCCTTGGAACGAACCTTTCAAGTATTAGGTACAGCCTTTGGCGGTGGTGCGATCGTCTCTGGTGTCGTCACCCAACACATCGATAAACCCTTCGCACCAATGAATTTGAAATATTCATTCCATCCCCTAGTTTTATCTCTATTTTGGAGTGTTTTAGCCACCGTAATCCTTGGTTTAGCAGCTTGGTGGTTGACTAAACCTAAACAAAAAGACAAATAAACAGGATTAAGTTAAGCAATTAGCCAGAAAATTAGATTAATAAGTTAAAGGAGGCGACGGAGGCGATCGCTCGTTGCCAACTTCGGCATTTTCCGCATCAAGCAAACCAAAAGCAAGATAATTTAGTTTTCCTGGCTGTTGCCACATTGAACAAAAAATTCGCAAATCAGCCGATGGTTCAAGAGTTTGTAAGTCCAGCACATGGGTAAGCACAAAACAACTTCCCCCTATCGAACTTTGTTGCTGTTCTTCCAAATGCATCAACAGTTGAGATGCAATAGCATAAGCAAGCATTGGAGGAACGCTATTCCCGATCGCCTTATGAGCAGCAAATTTACTTATCCCGAAATTGAACCAATCGGGAAAACTATGCAACCTCGCAGCCTCACGAACCGTTATTACCCGCGCATGTTCATAATGTATTGGACGTGCAGCTGTTCGATTCCCACTCCCAGCGCGTAACGTCGGGGAAAAACCATCGCTAGACAATCGATAAGCCCAAGTCGTCGGTTCTTTCTCACCTGGTAGGGTATCGCCATATTTCTGCTGGGTCGCAGGTGTGTGCGTTGTTGCTTTACATCCGCTAATGATATTTGAGGGTTTTGCAGAATTAGGGCATATTTTGTCCAAATATTCAGCATATTCGCCCTTTTTTTTAATTCCCAGGTCTCGGTTTGAGAATCGATTGGGAGGTGAGTTAGATCGGCGATCGCATCCCCCACATTAAACTTCTTCTCGCTCCCGACAGGTGCAGCAACCTCGCCAAATTTAGACCCCACCCAGATAGCTCGTTGCCGTTTTTGCGGCACACTGAAATCGGATGCTGTGAGTAACCATTTAGAGAGGATGTAGTGTTCTTCGATGAGTGCGTTACCCTTGGTCAGCGCAGCTATCGCATTCCCAGTAATCCCAGCAAACTTCTTCTGTGCGATCGCTGGAACATTCTCCATCACGAACATTGACGGATTTAGTTCTACCACCAGATTGATGAATTTTAGGACTAATTGACTGCGATCATCATTCACATCCTGCTTCCCAGCAACCGAAAAACCTTGATAAGGTGGTCCACCAATAACTGCGGCGATTTCCCCATCCCAATCAGGATATTTTTGTTGAATTATTTCTCTAATTTCAGAGAAGGAAATATCACCAATATCTCGACATAAAACTAACGTATCGGGAAAATTAAGTTTATATAATTCTAAAACTTTGGGATTGTTGTCGATAGCAACTGCAACTTCAAATCCAGCAGATTGGAAGCCTAAATCAAGACCACCAATTCCACAAAATAAACTGACTACTAATTTCTTATTCCTTGACATCATACGTTAAGTCAAACAAGTAAGATTTTATTTAACTCTCTCTATTTTACAATCATTTGATACTATCTTACTATCATTAGTTATTTGGATATATAAAAATATTTAATATTTTTAATCTAAATTTAGTCTATATATTATATAGATTATTTTTGGAAAAATATATACATTTATAGACAGCTATATTTATGTTAAATATCCAAACTAAATTTCTTGATTAGTTGCCATTCTCGCCGCTCATTTAAGATTTCAATAATTCCCGCAATCAATTCCTTTTCTTGATTAATATTATTAATTTTTAACTCTTTTTTGATAAAATCTGAAATCGAACATTCAGATGTCGCTGCCAACATTTTAATCATCTTTTCCGTCTGACTGACTTTTGAAAGCTTTGGGCTTGTTCTTTTAAAATCAGCAGATTCATCATTTTCTTCTATAGTTGTTGGCTCATCAATAAACTGTCTACTATCCCTATCAAAACCAGAATAATTTGGTAGTTTTGGCATGGGGAACCATTCATTTAATCCCCCATAGAAAATAGCTCTACCTACAGGAGATTTATCACACAAAGATTTAATTTGAGCAGTTGATAATTTTTTATCACTAGGAATCATTGTTGCTCGTAAAATTCCCTCAGATGCGGAAAGATTATCAGCACTGATTAGAAATACAGGAATAAATATTGAACGGGTTCCACCATCAAAGCCTAATCCTTTCGTATGAGCATTTTGAGAAATTCCCCACAGTACAATCCCACGAGAAGAACCAGAACTAGAATATCCAGTTAACTTACCTTCCAACCATCCAAGTCCTCCCTCAATACGTTTGAGTGTTTTCGTGACAAGATTTAATTCATCAAAAACCAGCAGTTTATATCCCAATCCTGCATCGAATTCATCAAATTTTTGAATACAATTTTGTAACCACTTATAAGCATCAGCCGCATCACAGATCATCAAATCTTGACGAAATAGATAATCAACCCGTCCCGAAAAATATTTTGTTTCATTCGGGTCATTTTTGGGGTCAATATAAAAAATTGTGATTTGACGTTTATTATCTTGCTTTATATGTTTGAGAGCATTAGTAACAAATATACCTTTTCCAGCACCAGGTACACCCACAATTAAAGAGTTTTTTAAACTACGAGCAAACTCAAATGGTAAATTAGGAACTTGTTTGTCAAATGTGATTAATTGGGTTGATGTTCTTTCTAAAATTGGTGTAGAGATGGGTAATTGTTTTGGAGATGATATTTGTGAGTCACTTGGCGGTGTCAGTTTCTGTCCCGTCAAAGTGGCGTACCCGGAGGGTAAATTAGGTTGTGTCTCCAAAAAATCAAGTGCATCATTACTGATTGAATAGCCATTTTCCAATGCCCATTGAATTTGTATTCTAGCTTCAGTATCTCCAACCTGAGAGCGGAAATCTCGCAAGTTATCACCTGAAAGAACATGTGCAACACAAGCATAATTATTGATAGCTATTTCATTGCGGTTACTGGCTTGAGTTCGTTTAATTGCGGCATAAAACCCCCAAGCAGCAATCACAAAACCTGTTGGAGGAAACGCTGTTGCACTAGCTGTCATCAAACCACCAATTATCCCAGCAATAATTAAGTATTGGCAGTTGTTGTCTGAAATTGCATCCGTTGCAATAATTTGCCATTCCTGGGAGGTGAGTTGACGTGAATTTGGATTAAATGTGGACATATCAAAATATTGACCAAATAATTATCCATAGAAACATTAAAAATCTTAATATTCCATTGACTAAAGGACGCAATGGAGTTTTCCAGAACAACGACCAATGGGCTATTGAATGTGCAATTTTTGAAAGCGGAACTATATCACGAACTGGGATTTCCTTTTCTAAATTACGATAAGTTAGGTGATGAGCATGATTACTTCTTAACCAAGGGAATATTATGCAGTGGAATTTTGTTAATTGCTGACATTGCTGAGATTTGTGTTTCCACTTTGTTGAGCGGATATAAGCTAAATATTGATTGGAGTAAGGCATAGTATTAAAGAGAATGAGCGGATTTCATGAAGTAGGCTATTTGTCCCAACCAAAACAGAAAACGGATAATTGTTTCAATCGCAAACAGTGTGATTACAAGTAAGGCAATGTTTCCCCAATCCAACAACGACCATTGTCCAGTCATCAAAATAAACATCAGTTGACCAAATCCACCTTTACAGGGAGGATAAACCCCAACACAAATTAAAAAGTCAATTGTGTAGACAAATAGTGCAAGATTTCGAGCATTTGTAATAGTCAAAGTAGGAAAATTGTTGTACCAACGTTTGAGTGCGCTTAAAGCTGGGTCATCCGAATCACGAATTGCAAATTTTTGAGATGATTGCGCCTCATCAATTAATACCTTCATGAAAGAGCGATCGCGTCTTAGAATAATCGGGAACACCTCAACTGTTTGAATAACTAACCAAATCAATAACCCCACAAACCAATGCAGCGCAGTACCAATTGTCGCAGCAATACCGTTAATTATTGGGATGGCTGCAATGAGTTTAATCAAAGCAGCGTCTGCTGTTGCAGTTGCCATCGCTGCTTTTACAAATTGAGCGTAGGGTTGGATATTTAACCACGCAAACCATAGTCCAACAATGACTGTAACCCAGTAAAGGATTTGAACTATAGTACGAGTGCCACTGTTTCGATTTCTAGATTTAGAACCTGATGACATATTTTCACGCTCCGACAAATTACGAATTACAAACTACGAATTATTAAAGGTTTGGTAAGACATAGCGTTTGTTAGCTCTTTTTTTAGCTTGTTCAATAACCGTGCGATCGCCTGTAAAAGCAATCTCTCCAACTACTGGTTTGTCGTTAACTTGAACAATTTTGGCGGTATTTCCATTCGCATCACAAACGATTGTCCCCACTGGTAGCTCCGTTTTCCGCACTCGGTCAATAACTGGTTGTCCGACTGAGAGGGAGGTGAAGGAATTGGGGTCTTTCATCGCAACTACCATCACACAACCCTTTTGATATCTTTTTTCAGCAATTTCTGCCTGTGCTTCTGCTGTTTGTTGGGATGCTTGGAGTTGCCATACTGAAGCTGAATTTTCGCGCACCGTTTTCTGCAATTGGGAAACAGCAGAGAAATTCGCTTTGATGTTTGCACTTGAAAGAGCTAGACAAACACAGATACTGAAGAAGAAAACTGCTGTCATCGGATTGCGTTCTAAATGCTTCATAAATCGAGATTTGTTCATGAATGCAAGTAACGACTGATTAGGGTTTGTGTGAGTTGACGGGTATCCAGAATCGTTTGGGGGGTATTGGGCTTTTTTGCTTGTGCAACCTCATTCAAAAATTCCCCAGCATCAAATTCGGTTGTCATGGTGGTCATTTCTTCCAGTTCTGTTTGTACTTGTGAACTAGAATTAATACCGTAATCATCCAAAATTTTCTCCAGCTTTTCGGGGTCAGTTAATAGTTGGGTGATTTGAGAAATCTGTTTCGCTGATTCCTGGTTAATTTCTGAGAGTGACTTGGTATTCAACTGTGCCAAGGTGTGTTTGAGTACCGCATCTGAGATTTGGTGGAGTACAGTTGCTTTGGCGATCGCTTCTCCTGCGATAATCTCCACCATTCCCCGAAACACATCAGCAGGAATATTTGCTGCACGCTCTGTGGCAATTTCAATTGCGAGTTTCTCAACTTGAACGAGACTGGGAGAAGCATTATTAGTTGTATTTTCTGTCAACACTTTCTGCTGGTTAATTGCCTCTTCTACTATTTTGAAAACTTGTTCCAAACGCTCGGTGATAGTAGTAGGAAATTCCTCGGCATTGGGGTCAATTTCACTATTGTGTTTACTCAGTTCCTCCAGCGCATTAATTATTTGCTCCTGACTATATAGTCCTGCGAAATACTCGAATAATTCTTCTCTGGTAAACATGATTTATTCCTCATTTAAGACATTGGATACCAATCGTTCTTGCTCGCGTCGATATTCTTCTCTTGTAAACTCACTTTTTTTAGCATTCAAATATTCTTGTGCCATCCACTTTTTCCCCATTCCATGAGGAAGTTCTTGATAAATCTCTCCGATTTTGCCAACAACCCACACCTGATAGGGAACTATGGGTGGTGTGGCGTTAAAACTTGATGCTCTGTTCAACATTTGTATCTGTTGTAATTTATACTCCGGTATGGCTATCGCTAGAGTTTCCCATCGCTTCCAGGTACGGTAACAGATGCCTAAAATTCTGGTTCCCTCTGCTAAAGATAGGGGAAAACCCAAGGGATGCAGGTTAACATCGAGCGAAGTCGAGATGTTAATTTCTGGATTTATGATGTGAAATAGCTGATTTCTCCATTCCTTTATCATTAGGTAGTCAATAGTAACTTAGAGAGAGTTAATGCACTGACAATATACGTGTCAATATCCGGTTAAAGTGATTGTTTATAGCCTGTTAATGGTCTGACTATTGACATCGTTAATTCAAAAATAAAACCCAGATAAGTATGGGTTGTTTTCAAATTAACTGTGTTGTTAGACAATAGTTTTTATTAAATAATCAGTTCTCCAATTAAATGCAAAGATTTGCGTAAATTTGCGGAAATAAATCAGCAAAACCTAATTTAATATTTCCAGATTTTTAGATATTCCTGTAGTTTAAAAATAATATGAAAGCAACGTAATAATATTCCCACTAAATAGTGATATGGTTTGCCATAAAACCATCCTTCGATTGTTCTTGAGTTGTAACCAGTTAGTAATGTAAGCGTTACCGTACAAGCTTTCATATAACCATTAGGG
>NZ_JAYGHN010000045.1:0-35382 GCF_034931845.1 Calothrix sp. UHCC 0171 | reverse complement strand
TTCTTGTTAGAGGCTTTAGTAATATTCAATCACTTATTGACATACTCACCGGGCTGAAGCCTTGGTGATTCTTGACACTTCACTGAGATGTGCTGGAGAACCAGTCTTACCTTCTCTCTGTGTCCGTTTAAAGTCTCCCAATGCCCTATGGCGACTATACCTAAGTTTTACCATAAAGCCGTCATAGAAGGACGGGGCTTGTATGCCATTATTTTCGGTCAAATAGTAATAAACGGAGAAGGGGGGATTCGAACCCCCGTTAGGTTGCCCTAAAACGCATTTCGAGTGCGCCGCATTCAACCACTCTGCCACCTCTCCTTATTTCTCTATTCTCTCCACGCTTCATTTAGCGCTTCACTTTTAAGAGCATAACATTATATCACGACTTTTTATATACCCCCAACAAAATTTTTCTCTGTTTACTGTTTGGCTATAATTATTGCAATACCCGTAAATTTGTACTACTTATGTCTGTCAAGTTCTTTGACCTAAGTATTTTAGTTAAGAAAGTTCATTGCAAAGTAAGAAAATTCTGGTCTAATAGGTCAATTAGGTAAGGTTGAGCAAATGTCCTGCCCAGCATAGGCTCTTAAAAGTATTGATAATACGTTATTAGACGTTTTGAGATACTTTCATTTCTTACTCATTTCTTACTTTTGTCATTTCAGCGATAAAATATAGTAAATATGTATCACTCCTTAATAGCTTTTTTATGGACTTTTCATTCAATAATTCGGAACAACAGAAAGTATATTTAGAAGCTTTGAGCCAAGCTATCCCGTGTGTCACTGAGGAAAGTAAAGAATACTTAGCTGTCATCACTGCCGAACTCCATAATGTGATGAAAAAAGAGTACCTGTTGCAAGAAGAAGTAAATAGGTATCGGGTTGTAATGGATTTATTAAACCAGCGAGCAAGATACCTAGACAATGAACGTAGACACGCTGAGAGAATATTAAGGCAGCAGATAGCGCTTAGAAAGGAGATGATGATTACTGAAGCTGATATCAGTGAGATTGTTACAAAAGTCAGCACGGTATTCTTAAAATTTATTCCTAGCGACAAACAGTTAAGCGCCATTAGTGAGCTAAGAACACTGCAAAGCCAGTTAAATGAAGATTATCAGGTTAATGCAGATTGACATAAAAAACTACCCAAGCATTTTAAGCCTGAGTAGTTCATTTATACTTACTGATGTTCAACTAAGAAATTTTAGTGAATAGCTGTGGTGAAGCTGGTCTTATCGATAATTCTGTGATTTTTAACGGGTTGCGCTGTAAGTTCGCATTGAATCCGAAAAATATCTCATTTGGATGATGTTCTGCTAGTACAGGTAAAATTTTTTTCACTTCCTCAGCGATAAACAATCTGTCTTTTTCTTTGCCCTTAGTAAAAACATGCAATAAATCATCCTTTTCATCAATGGCTATAAATCCATTACAGCTATATTCGTTATTTTGGTTATTCATATTAATAAGTATTTATTACTAATACCATTATAAAGCTAAAAACCACCTAAGCAATTAAGCCTAAGTGGTTTTCTCTTATAAGTTATGTGTCACTAGTGATAATTGATATTTCTGCCTTAAGTGATGTGTCTGTATTTAGATTTATATCTGTAAATTGGTAGTGCATCACATCAACTACTAACCCCGATACAGAATCTACATTCAACGCTGAATAAGCGACACGTTCACCTATACAAGGTATTCTCCCAAATGCAGCAAAGTATCTTTTATCATGTTTCTTTAATTTGAAGCTGT
This sequence comes from Calothrix sp. UHCC 0171, assembly GCF_034931845.1. Classification (NCBI taxonomy): domain Bacteria; kingdom Bacillati; phylum Cyanobacteriota; class Cyanophyceae; order Nostocales; family Calotrichaceae; genus Calothrix; species Calothrix sp. UHCC 0171. Next base: position 33,619 of record NZ_JAYGHN010000045.1, on the reverse strand, counting down.
CTTCATTGCGGTATACGACTACTGCACAATCATAAACTGGGAATTGCATTTCATTTTCTCCTAATAGTAATTACAGATTTGTAGAGCGTGCTGAGTGTGTGCTAGATGTGTGCTGTGAGTGTGCTGGATGTGTGCTGTGAGTGTGCTGGCACGTGCTGGCACGCCTGAAACCATAGTGCTACCGTTGGCACACCTGTCTGGCACGCTTATTTCTCTAGCACGGCACGCTAGCACGAACGGGTATTAATTATTAATTAAAATCCATCCATCCTCTTCATTACCCTTAACTATTCCTTGTTCCTCAAGATAATTCAAAGCTTGCATAATAGCCTCTTTTCTTTCATAGCTTCCTAGCTTCCTTTTGATGTACTCTTTAATTGCACCGTAGCTACAAGTTGATTCGCTAGATTCTAATTTATCGGAAATGCAATCAATTAGTTTGCAGTCTGTGTCTGTTGGATATTTTTCCTGTAATCGTGTTTGCTGGTCACTCGCACTAAGCATCCTTTCCAAATTGCTAACCACAGGATTTACACCACCAATAAACTCGCGCTTATCCCTATTGAATCCTGAATAATTTTCTAACTCTGGCAGTGGGAACCAACTATTTAAAGCACCATGAAATACAGCCCTATTTACCTCTGATTTGTTGCATAGAGCGGTTATCTGGGAAGAATTAAGCCTTTTATCACTGGGAATAATTTGAGCATTTAAAATCTGTTCTGACGCGGTAATATTGTCTCCACTAATTAGAATAATTGGGGTAAATATTGACCTAGTACCGCCATCGAATCCAATTCCAGAAACGTGTGCATTCTGACTGATACCCCAAATGACAATACCTCTACTGCTGCCTGAACTCGCATAGCTGACCATCTTGGATTTAAGCCAGTTAACAGCACCTTTAACATTGCTCAACATAGAATTGACTGCTGCTAATTCATCAAAAACAAGTAACTTAATCCCAGTTCCAGCGTCAAAAGCGTCGTATTCCGCCAAACAATCCTTTACCCATTGATACGTTTCTTCTGGTTCCGCGATTTCGACACGCGATCGATAAAGTTTGTGCACTCTCCCTTCAAAATAACCATTTTCTTTTTGGTCATCTTTAGGGTCAAGATAAAAAACAGTGACATTTCTACCTTTTAATGACTCCAGAGCATTCGACACAAAAACACCCTTACCTACACTAGGAACACCAATTATCAAAGTATTCGTGAGTTTTTTGGTAATAGACTCAATTAAATTTGGTGTAGATGTTCCAAAACTAACTACTTCAGTTTTCATTACTTCGCTTGGTTGTGTTTTTGATATTGGGGAATCTTGAATAACTGGTAATGGTGCATCCTGTATTCTTGCTGGTGGTGCATCTTGGATTAATGGTCTAGATTCGGGCTTGTGAGATGACTGTTGAATAGATTTAATGCGATCGCAATCAACTAACGGACTGGTAAACTGCATTGTATTTGTGTGGCTGGTTACTTGCTGGATAGATGGAAATGACCCGCGCATCAAAATAAATTGGTCACAAATCCATCTGTAAGCGTAGAATCTTTTTCCTGAGTCAATTTGGCTAAGGTACTCAGTTACTAATGCCATGTGTCCGCGCAACATTTGGTATTCGTGGCGCTCTACAGGTGCTAGGTAGTCTTTTAGTTGGTCAAACTCGTCATAACCTGCAATAAACTCTTTCCTAGCTTCTGAGTGACCCAAACTACCAATCACATCTAATGCACCGCCACGAATAAAAGGGATTGGGTTAAAAGTGTGTGTATTTGAGCTATCCGTAATTTGTGCCCAGACATAACCCGCAACCCCTAGAACAGCCCCTAATGGTGCTAATGGACTGGTAGCATAACAAACCGCTCCAATTGCAGCAGTGGCAATACTGATTGTTTTCGCAAGACTTGAACCGATTCGTTCTTCCTTGGCAAGTATTAATAATTGGTCTTTTCTTGTGCTTAACCACTCAGCAATGTGTCCGGCTTCCAAGTATTCGACCTCTGGGAACTGGCTGATTAAATAAGCTGTTTGTGGTGTTTCCAGACGAACTGGTTTATTATTTTGCATAATTGAATTACTTATAAATTTGACAGGCGATCGCGAGGAATTGCACCTCACCTGGGCTTTTAACCGCAATCGCTATTTTTTTTAGTTGCTTAATTTTGCAGTAAAGTAGCTGTAACCTTTACACAGTAAGACTTGTAGCCGTTTATAGTTAGTGTGCGAAAGTGTGGGGTACACCACAGTCAAACTTGTTATTGGTAAGCATAAATACATACCAGGCTAGTTTTTATAATTGATTTCGTGTAGTGTACACCGCAGTTTTATTGGTTACTTTTTACCCGCTAACACCTTTTCACCCCATCTACCCAACTCAGCACAACTAATAGTGAATAAGTTAAACAGGATGCACTGTAAGACTTGTCCAGGGTCACTGTATCGCCAAGGATTGCGGCTAGAGAAAGTCATAATAATGTCGAAGCTGTACAGTGCTACTGCAATTAGTCCTAACAGTTTTGGGTTGCCTGTGATGAACTTTTCACCCGTAACGAAAGCACTTTGAAACATTTGAATTACAAAGCTAATCGTGACGCAAATGTAAAAGATTGGATTGCCTAATAACCCCAAACTAAAACCAACAGGGAATAACTTTAGTGCTGGCAACCATCCCCAACCTGTCCATTGCGTTTCGTACCACGGGAACAAGCTGAGATTTTGAAATAACACTTGCCAGTAACTATCCGCGCTAAGTACAACCAAGAAAATGAAGATTACTTTACCCAAGAAAGTAGCGCCAGATGCACCCGGTGTAAGCATTTGATGAAATATTGCAGTTACTATCCACAATGGAAACGTGATTACTTTAAAACACCAGCTAACAGCAGTTTGCATGAAATCTGGGCTTTGTTTTTGGGGAATTGAACCTCTATCAGTGGGGATGGATTGTGGAACGCCTGAATGCGGCTTATTTAGTGCCATTTGGAATATCCTTACATGTTGAGGGTGAATTGTGTTTTGAAATGAAGTTACCTTTAACGATTCGACCTATGCACTGGTCACTGGCATCAAATACCCAAGCTTGAGTAGTGGCGTATCTATTTAGAACTGTTTTAGGGATATTTGGCAGTTTGTCGGGTGAATCCAGGTAATCGGTCAAAGTGTGGGTGCTACCTGTGATTGATAGTCCAGTTTGTTTTATGCGATCGCTTGTCTTTTTTCGTTCAATTAATTCTTTACGCTGTTGTTCCTGTTGACTGGCTAATTGCTGAGACGCTAGGTAATCAGGCATTTGGGAACCTAGATTAAGAAAAAGTGGAGAAGCTAAACAAAGCAACCCCACACCAGCAACACAGAACGGAGCGATGTATTTGTCAGTTCTGCTTGTCATTTTATTTACGAATTAATAATCGCGGTTAGCAAGGCATCCCATTGCGGAAAAGGTAGCTCTAATTCAGTGATGCGTGTGTAAACTTCTTGTGCTTCTTCAGTTGGTGGTAGGTCTGAATGGTTAAGCCACAAATAATGTCCTATTCGCATCAATAGCCAGTAACAATCTTCATTGCTCATCGCTTCAAAGTATTGCCCGTAGACTTGAATTAGTCCGTTAATGATTGGGTTCAAGTGGTCACAACCCCAGTAAGTAATAGGCTTTCCATGCGATTTGTTGATTAATGCGAGTGATAGCGCTTGCAGTTGTGATTGGTTCATTTCATGCAGACTGTTTCCCGCTTCCTCTGCTGCTTGTGTTTCCTCAACTTCCCAAATTTCCAATCGAATCGCTTCAGAAATGTGACATTGCAGCCAGTATTTATCAGTCAACCTCATGTGCTGTAAGTAATCGCCGTATGTTTCTGCAATATCTCGAATTAGCTTATGGTCGTAATTGCAGCCGTAAAATCCTATGGGCTTAGACATGACTTATAATCCTTGTGTAGTGTAGTTTTCCGTGGTGGAGATTGCACCCAGTGCGATCGCGTTTAACTTTGGTCGGTTTGTGCGATCGCATTAAAATAAAGTTTGTTGAATTCCTGATTGAGTAACCTGTGATTTAGCCGTAGCAAGCATCCCAGTACATTCAGCAATAGAACCAGAGCGAATTTTATTACTGTTTAACTTGATATTTACCTTGCTACGTTGTCCGGCTAATGGCTCAAATATCCATTGTGGGTGAGTGTTTCGAGCGTATGGGTCTTTGCAGAGATATCGGTATAGCACACCTTTGTACTGGTAAATTTTGAGCTTTGATAACTGACTGGCATCGTAAACAGGGTCTAATTGCTGCATTTTTCACCTCTGCTTAGTAAGTTTTGGACGTAATTCCGTAGTAGTTGCTGTGTCTCAAAAAGCTTTTTGTCAGTAGGTCTAGCTGATTGCAACACTTGTAAATGCTGATTAATTACCGATAAGTGTTGAATTAGGTCTAAATCACTCATTTTGTTCCTCTACACCTTGAATACTTTGATAATCTGACTAGCTGTTAACTGTGGGGTACACCACACGAAACTAATTTCTAAAACTAGCCTGGTATGTATTTGTACTCAAGAACTTTACTAGCACTAGCTTTCACACATTTGACTGTGGGGTACACCACACTAATCAGTTGTCAGTATCCAGTCCAGTAATATCGATTGCGTATTGAATGATTTTTAGTGCATCAAGTAAATCACCGCGATCGCCCCATAAAATGACTTCCTGATTCAATAAATCCCACTCATCTGGTTTCAGAGAATGTATTTGGTGTATGGCATGGTAAGCGTTACCTAATAAGGCTTGTGTCGTTTGGCTGCTTTCGTGGTTAGTCACACTCTCTTTATGTGGTCTACGGTTAGCTACAAACATTCGTCTTAATCCTTCCAAATTTGGTTTATTCATTAGAAATCCATTGCGCTTGTTAGTGGTTTAGATGCAGGTTGATTGTTGCTAGGTAATGGTGTTGGTGTGTCTGCGGGTTGTTCTTGTGAGGTTGTTGGAGTAAAAAACTGATTGTAAGCAAGGATAAAGTCTTCGCGATAACGGGTGAGCATCAATTTAAATAACTCACCATTGGATTTAATACCCGTTGCTGACATTATGTAGTCGATATCAGACTTACAATCTCTAGGAACCATTACTGATAAGCGTTCTATCTTTTTGCTGTTGGTTGATGCCACTTTAAAACTCCTTAAATTAATCCGAGTAAATCAAAAAACTGGGGTTGCGTTGGAACTTTGTAACGGTCGTTGGGTAGATGCTTGGCAACAATATGAGCAGAACCACCAACAACTAAAATTTCACCAATTTCATCTGCAAAAGGTTGCCACTGTTTACCCACTGCGGAGCGAATTTCTGACCACCATTTTTCACGACAATCAAAGAATATTTTTGAGAAATTAAAGCCAGTACCGGGAATGGTGTAATCTCCGCGTTCAATGGCATCCATAACTACGTGCGGTTGTACTGTTCGACCAGTTTCGACTGCTAAAGCCTTGTTTATGTGGGTAATTAGTGCCAAAGTACCGCTTATCTTTACGTCAGCACTGCGGTTAATTTGACCCTCTGTTGTGTAAAGCCTTGCAATACCATCCTTACCACCAAGTGAGATAATGCCGTTCAAAGCACCCGAATAACCAAATAATCCTTCTGACTTAGCCTTGCGAAAACTTCCTACAGTTTCATCAATAGCGCGAACTGCTTTAACATCTGCATGAATCAGTAGATTGTTTCGAGTGAATACCCGTTGACCTATGAGTCTTTGCAAAGCTTCCCTGGATGCATCAATACGACTATCAGGCAGACATAAACGTAAATCATTAATGACTAAGTTTGTCTCACCAGGTAATGGCTGCAATGCAGCTAGGACAAGGATTTCAGCTAGTTCACATTTATCCCCATCAAAGACCATTCGACCACCAAATTGACTGGCATCTTTACCGATTAGATAGCGTTTACCGTTGTCAGTTTCGATGTAGACAGTATGCGGGCAATTTGCATTCATGTCGTAAGAGTCATATTTATCTAACTCCGCAACACACGAAAGTATTGATTTAACTTGCTTTGAGGGATTTACCCACTTGACGTATCTATTTCCAGCATCACAAGCTACAACTGGTCTAATGCATGAATTTGTAAGCGTTTGAAGCATTTTAGTTACCTAGAAATTTTTAGCTAGTACAGGTATGCAAAATGAATTCAACTTGAATGCAAAATGCATAACTGTAGTTAGCCACAATTGACTAGAAAAATGCCTTGTTCGACTTTCACGAACTCCCGTCAAACGTGCCCTCGGATTGGTTTTCACGGATTGGGTAGGTATGTTTCTCACTCGCAGGATGAGATTAAATCAAGCTTTATTGTGTAAGCAGTTTGTTAACATTTTGTAGACAATCTGTATTCAATCTGCTTACAAACCGAATATAGCTTGAGTTATGCAAAAGTGTCAACGTTTTTTACTCACTTTTTATACATTTGTCAGAGTAAAATTATTGATAATGTAGTAAAAGTGCTGAAAGACCTTTAGTATTAAGGTTGTAAGTATTTTTAAGTGATATGGCTACTAATAAAAATAGAATTACGTTTCAAGCTAGTGACGAGTTGAAAGACATACTAGAGTTATGTGCTAAAGATAGGGAACAGTCTGTAAGTGCATTAATTGTAGGGATTTTGCGTGATTACTTACTGTCCCAAGGTTATTTATCAGTAAAAAAGCAGACACAGGCAACACAAACCAAAACATAATCAGTAGGACTGTACCCTCTGCACAAAATGAAGCACTCACAGATACGAGTAACTCAGGTATATGTGAATCATTGGAAGTATCGGTATTAAAGCAGCGTGATGAGGGTGCAACTCTAATAAAGGTTTACGTCAGCCCAGATGAGCATCAACAGCTTAAAGCCTTATGTGCTGACAAAGGAGGAATGAGTCATGTTTTGAGGATGCTGGCAATTAAATGGATATCAGAACAAGACGCGATCGCGCAAACTGAAAACACACAAACCTAACCCAGTTCAAACGTTATGCAGCAAAATGTTTACTGTTTTTCTGTTAACTGTGGGGTACACCACACCAATACTTTTAATGGTTACAGATGATGAAGGTTAGATGCGATCGCGCAAGCTGAACATACACCACACTTGATTGCAGCCTAGTTTGACAAGGTTTAACGAGAATATCTACATTTACGTGATAATTGAATAATGCAGATGTACTAACCAGGCTAGTTTTAATGCTGTTTTGGTTAGTATTTTTGTTCTAACAGGTTGATGATAAAAAAGTGGTTGCTAGAACTGTTACAGTGTAAGGGTTATAGGCGTTACCAACAAATTTTTTATATTTGGCGATAATGTGCTACAACCCTAACTGCTGACAAAGTAGTTGATAAGTACATACCAGATTAATTTCTAAAACTAGTCTGGTATGTACATTAGGCTTGATTTGATGTGTCTATTGTTGCTACTGGTTACTTAAAAGTCGCTTTCGTCATCACCTAGCCAATCTTCATCAATGTCATCACCTAGCCAATCTTCATCAAGGTCATCATTCTCGCAGTCAGAAACGATTTCGTTATTGTTGCTGCACTCGTGATTGTGATTAGTGTTTGGTTCGCATCCAAATTGACGACCTATATATTCCATGCCGTCAAAAGCATCATCCAAAATTACTTGGATTTGTTCTGGACTGAATGCTTTATAGATTTTCCCTTGCACTTCGACCATCAAGTAGGAAAACTGACCATCAACAGTTGTTTCATGACCCTTTACTGTGCCTTCCAACCAATCCTTACTTTTCTCATCTCTTATTAGTACATTGGTATTAACTGGGATGGCGTATAAATCTGGTTCGGACATTAATTTACGATTAGACGGGGTTTGTGTCGGGGATTGTGTCGGGGATTGTGTCGGGATTGTGTCAGGCTGTAACTCTTTACTGGCAAGGGTTTGAGTATCATTTGGAGGGGTAGTGACACAATCAACACAATCATTTTTTGTATTAATGTTATTTTCTGTTTTTACATCATGCACAAGTGGTAATTCAGTACAGTTTATGTCACTTTCTTTACTTCCAATATTTAACTGTGGGTGCTGGGCGTAGTTATCTATTTTATTGTTTATTGTTTTTGATTGTGTCAGTTGTGTCAGAGAGGGTGAATCGCTTGCTGTATATGGATTAGAGTCCGACACAATCCCGACACAATCCCGACACAAAGCTAAATTGTCTGTGTCACTCGTTTTTTCATCAGTTACGGGTAAAGTTGTTGCTATATAAGGGTTTGGGGCTGACACAGCTTGATTTTGACTGACACACAAGTCTGTTTGGTCTGGTTTGTACCATATTCTTTGTCTGCTTCCTTTGTAACTGACTGCATTTTTAGTTTCTTTCCACCCCAGTTGACTAAGGATATTTCTTACTCTGCTACGTTCTTTAGCACCCTGATTGCGAACTTCTATGCCGAGTTTTACTAATATTTCTGGCACAGTGGTTTTTGCTGGATTTAGTGTATTCAAAAACATTTCAACCACTACTGTCCAAGCATCCTCTGTTGTGTGATTTGCATTCAGTTGCTTCTGTGCTAGCTTCTCTTGTGAATTTAGCCTGGTATTGTACTTTTCACCTTTGCGATACACAGCCACAGCAGCAGCCCAAAGCTTATCGACCTCATGCTCTAAGGTTTCAATCGGGATATAATCCCTTTCTACCGGAATAACCCAGAATCGTCTGTTACCCTCAGGGTCATTTAAAAATTGCGATGGATTGACCGTGCCTACAAAAATAGATGTACGCGGGAAATCAGTTATCTTGCGTCCATAGGGTGGTCTTATTTTGTCTGACGGACTTGTTATTAAGTTACGTAGACTTGTAATATCGTTTTTGCGAAAAACACCCTCAATCTCACTCAAATCAATAATCCAAGAAGACCTCAGTTTAAGTTTGTCATCCTTGTCTGTGCCTCCTGTAACCACTGAATCATCGTACCAGTGTGAATGTTTGGCTAATTTCTGCCAGAATCTAGACTTTCCGATACCTTGTCCACCCTGCAAAACACAAGCTGTATCATGCTGACAACCTGGTTCGTATACACGTTTAACTGCTGCTACAAGCGTCTTCTTGAGATAAACATTATATAGTGGTTCATTTGTACCAAAATAACGGTTTGCTAGGTCATCCAGTATAGATACATCAATGTCGCTATGCTTGCGATACACCTGTTCTAAATATTCTTTTACAGGATGATATTTTTGCTTTTTAGCTAGATATGCAATTTCACTTGCTGTTTTGCTACCCCACTCAGCATCCAATACATCAGCTAACCATTGTTCCGCGTGGTCTAAATCTACGTTCTCACCCAAATACTCAACTTCCAGCGTCATTTCATTGAATCTGAGTTGACCATTGAATATTGCATGTTTACTGGCTAACAGTTCGCGTGGTGACAGATTTACCTTGTCTGCTTTTGCTCGTATCCTTTGTTGGCGAATGCTATTAGACCCAGAATCACTAGTAGACTCAGATTTCCTATCCATTACCTGAGACACATAATCCTTCCATTCCATGTTCTTACGCTCCACTGCTGCGTGTATTTCTTGCTCTAAACGTTCGATAAACTTTTCATTACCCATTGCTGCTACCAGTTCTTTGATGTCCCCATTTTTAGGGATAGTTACACCAAAATTATCAGGGCTAATTGGTAAAACAGCTATCTGTAATGAGTTACAAGTTTTTTCAATCTTTTCTAACTTCTTTTTACCTGCATCATCAGGGTCATGAAGGAATGCAACAACAAATTTCTCACCCACTTCATCCTTTAACCGTTGGAATGTAACCTGTGTGTCCTTGTCACCCCAACTACCACCCTGAAAAGTGAATGAAGCTATGCCAAGCGATCGCGCAATATCCACGCATCCTTCACCTTCTTGCAACAAAATTACTGTAATACCTTCTGTGACTTGTTTTGCAGCTTCAATACACTCATCAATTCGATATGCTTGCCATTGCTCTTTACCCTTCCCTAAAGCCCATTTGTGGCGATTACAGGTTAAGTCTAAGTAAAGTGGGCGAATCGTTTTAACTTTACCTTTTACACGGTGCGGGGTTGGTACTTCATATCGCGTTACTTTTAAAGTTTTGGAATAGGGATAATCCGTTAATTGGAAAACTTCTATCAGTTCAGATTGCTGAAATAATTTATCTTCAGATTGTCCTGATTCATCTTTTTTCAATTTCAGAAAATCGCCGAGAATACCACTAGGAATACAATCTATACGTGTGGTTACAGCTTTTGGTATATCTACACCACCCTGCAACTTCAGTAACTTATAATCACCCTCTGGCAACTGTACGGGCGCAACTGGTTGCTTTGGTTGCTTTTTAGTCTGTCTTGTAGCAGTGTAATTATGACCTTTACCTTGCCCGTTACCGCGATATTCCCCAGCCGCTTTCAATACTGCAATGGTTATCTCTTTGGTGTCACACCCGTTATCAAAGCAGCTAAATTTACCAGTATTAGGGTCAATACCTAAATTATGCGAGTCACAAACCGGGCAATAATACTTGTCACGTTCGCCAGTTTCTTCTAAAAGCCCATCTACACGCCCAATATAATCGCGAATATCAAAACCAGACCGTTTGGTTTCTACAGTATGTTGCGCTTTTACAGCAGAAGGTGTACTATTATTTGTATTATTAGACATGGGAATTTACCTCGTTGGTTTATTTGTTTAGTTCCCTGTCACCCTTGAAAGCTTTAAGCAACTAGGCTTTCACCACATAGCCCTTTTTTGCTGTAATATAGTCAGAATTGAAATTTTTTGTAGCTCTGTTTCTTTCAAGGGGACAGGGTATTTTTTTTGGTGAATTTTACTCGGACTGTGGTGTACCCCACACTTTCGCACATCATTTGTAAATGCTTGAAAGGTTTTATCAGTAAGGCTTGTAGCTATTTCACTACACTAAAAACTGTGGTGTATCCCACACTAATTAGTTGATTGTTGGCTACCTACTGGTACTTTTTGATTGCTGCTGAGACTATTAGTTGTGTAATTCTGACTGAACTTAGATATACCAAAATCGCAATTTTTCACTGGTTTAAGTTACTTTTAATGGTCAAAATCCTACTTACAGCAAAACCACAGGAACATCTACATCCTTGCTGATACCTGCGTAATGCTCAAAAATTACTTGAGGTGAATTGCCTACCCATAACGCTACTTGTTGGGGTGTGATGCCAGATTCTAAGCATCTAGAGATAAAAGTATGCCTACAAGTCATAGGCTTTCGGTAGCGTGAAACTAGCCCAGATTCTATAAGTGGGTTAAGTACAGACTTCCAGATACGAACAAATGTATCAGATTTAATTTCATAACCGTCAACTGGTGAAGGAAAAACTAGACCGTCAGCCCTATAAAGTTTTGGTCTAATTCCCAGTAACAAATTTTCTAGATGACAGTTACACGGAAATTTACGGTTTACGCCTGTTTTGGTTGTACTGCGTCCATATTTTGAGTAACTTTCATTGAAAAATATTTCCTTGCAATCCTTTGATACTTGCTTCCATCTAAGCCCGTTAACTTCACCAGGACGACAGCCAGTAAGAAATAAAAATTTGACGTAATCGGTGTATTCGCTGTATAAGGTATGCGATCGGAACCCTTCAATAATTGCTTTTACTTCAGATTCCTTGAAAACATCTATATTTCGCCAGTCATACCTAGCCGCACGTATATCACTACTCATTCCGTAGAAAGGATTTTGAGTTATAAACCCTGTTTTTACAGCCCAACGGCAGCAAGCAGAAAATTGCATCATTAAGCGCTTGGCTGAGTACGCAGGATAATTAAGGGAAACGAATTCAAAAATTTTGCTAGCATCTCTCAAGTCTTGGGTCGGCAATTTGCTAATTACAAAAGAGTATCTGGTTAAAAAATCCTTCTGAAATGTAGAATTTGTGACTTGTGATTGCTTGTAGTCACAGTATTTAGCCCATAATTCAAGCAAGTTAGGGGATTTAAGCCGTTTTGGCTGAACTTTTTGCCCAGTTTTTAATTCCCAAAATGCTTGTTTATATCTTTCAAGGGAAATATCGAAGCAACCTGAATCAACATCACTTTCTATTTGTAAGGCTACAGGCTGAACAATCCGTAAATTATGGCTATTTGCAATTAACCCTGAATAGAGATATACCTGTTCACCGCCAGTAAAACTACGCGGTAATCGCAGTCTCCAGCGTCCTTTGTAAGCAACTATAGTTACCTTTTTGATTTCATTCTTTACGCGCATACACTAAAACTCACTTAGCACCTCAATATGCTGTTTCAAGTGAGAATAGTGAAAATAAGGCTTTTAAGCTTTTAAAATAGGGTGTTTAGGTTGCCCTAAAACGCATTTCGAGTGCGCCGCATTCAACCACTCTGCCACCTCTCCATATTTCTTTTTAAGTTACAGACTTCAATCGAGCCATCACTTTTAAAAGCATAACATTATATCACGACTTTTTATATACCCCTAACAAAATTTTTCCCTAGCATCCCAAAATACACAAAAAGACACACTACCCAAACGGATAATGTGCTGACAGAAGAACGCTTAACCTTCTTACTCACTATTATTTCCCTCAGAGGCAGGTACAGTAGCAGGTACAACTTCTCGACTGCGACGTAAAGCATCACGTAAGCGACTGCCATTGTTGGGAGATTGATTCGATTGGTTCAAATTTCTTCTGCGTCTGCGAGTGGGGGTTACTTGTGTACCAGATGTTCTCACATCGGCAGTCACTTCCCTCTTTCTTTTGGGCGCTTCCTCACCAGAATTATTTCCTGTAGTACGATTACGTCTTAAGCGATCGCTAAAGGAATTTTCCTGTGAACGTCTGACTCTACTGGGATTGTTTAATCTAATTCTTGACTCTGCGGAATTTGAAGATGCTTCAAAATTTCTCCGTCTTCTCGATGTAGTGGTTACATCTGTATTATTAATTGCCGCTTCCAAACGTCGTTGGCGACGGGGGGTTGCCTCTGAAGAATTATTATTAGATGAGGACGCTGCTACTTGTCGCTGTCTCTGTTGCTCCTCTCGTTGCTTTTGCCTTTCCCTGACTTGACGATTGCGGCGCGAACCTTCTATTGAGTATTCAGTAGCAATTTTTACCCCTTGTCTACCAACATCCGAAGGTTTTAACTTCCATTCTCGTGCCTGACGAATATGTTCTGCATCTAAATCGCGATCGCCACTGGAATTAACTACCCGTACATTAGTCACGTTACCATCTTTATCAGTATCAACTGCCACTTCGACTCTCCCTTCAGAGCCTCTTCTCCTAGCACTCTCGGAATACTTGACTTTACAATTACGGCAAGCTGCACGACCATCTAATGAACCGTTCGGATTCCCGCTACGTTCTGGTTTTTCTACTGTGGTTGGTAAATTTGGCTGTGTTGGTGCTGTGGCGATTTCACGTTGGCGACGTTCTGAAGTTCCTGTGCTGTTTCCGGTTCCAGTACCAGTACCCGTTCCCTTCCCAAAAGCGAGTGATGCATTACCACCGCCTGTGGTTTGATTGGAATTGGGAGAAGAACTTCCTAAATTTCCTGTGTTTGCTTCGCTATTTCTACTACCGCGAATCCGACCTAATATATCTCTTAAATTTTCACTGCTTTCTTGGGTACTGGTAGATGATTGTGTTGGTGTATTTTCTTTGGGAGTGTTGTTGGTTGATGTTTGGGGTTCGACTTTTGGTTGTGCTTCCTTAGAAACCACTGGGTCTTCTTTGAGTGGTTGGGGTTTAAAATTATCTACGAACTTTTGTACTGGGGTAACTATCGGCTTTTCTACTGATTTTTCGATTGATTTTTCTACAGGAGCAACACGAACTGGAACTGGTGGAGGTGCTTGAATTACAGGATTAGGTGATACTTCGCGAGTGACAGCACCTTCCCCTGCACTTCCTCCTGATGATGTGAGAACTTTTGCAGTGTTATTACCGAGTGCAAGCTTTTCTTCTTTTAATTCTTCTATTGCTGGTGTTTCTTTGACTTCCGGCTCTACCAAAGTCAATTCAATGGCTTCCTCTTCCAACTCTGGGGTTCTAACAAAAAGATTACCGATTCCAGCAGCGAGTACGGCTAAATGTAGCACTAATGAGGCGATCGTGCTGAAAGCCAGGAATGATTTGAGGGCTTTGACTTCTTTCTCTCGCTGTTCGATCGCAATATTGGAAAAGCTCATAAGTTAATTGCTACTTTTTATGGTTAGCTTTACTACAATAAAATAACTAGACGAAAAAGTAAAGCAATAAAATTTATAGATATATAACTACTTATTTAGGCGACAACACCAGTGAAAGCCTTGCCATGTCTTATATTTGGGAATATTATCGCATTTCTAGTTAATAATTTATTTCATTAAACTCTGACAAATACTTGACTTAGATTTGAGTTTGTTTTACTGTTTATTGCAAAATACTATCATTTGTTTGGCAATAACTGTTTGCTTAGGAATCTTTAACAGGCTTAGGGGTAATACATGGGAATAAGCGAGTTGTTTAGTGCAGGTGGTGTGGTGATGTTACCCCTGCTGGCTTTTAGTGTTGTCGCGATCGCTTTAATTATAGAGCGGCTGCGTTTCTGGTATCGGATTAATAGCCGTCAAAGTCGGGTGGTACGGGAGGTACTAAATCTTTATCGGTTGGAGAATGTTGTTGGTGCTTTAGATAAACTGCAAAAGAATGCAGATTTACCAATTGCCAGGGTTTTTCTTGCTGCATTGCAATTAGAAGAACCAACTCCAGAGGAATTTCGTTTGGCGTTAGAAAGTGAAGCTCAAGCTGAAATCCCCATCCTCAAGAGATTTAGCAATCTTTTTGACACTATCATTTCCCTTTCGCCTTTACTGGGTTTGTTGGGAACAGTATTGGGTTTGATAACCTCATTTGCATCGTTGAATTTGGGGGATATAGGAGGTACGAAAACACCTGGTGTTGTCAGTGGTATTAGTGAAGCTTTAGTATCTACGGCTTCAGGGTTGATTGTGGCTATTTTTGTACTTTTATTCGCGAATACATTTCGAGGCTTTTATCAACGTCAAATAGCTTTTCTCCAAGAATATGGCGGACAGCTAGAGTTACTATACCGTCGTCGCTATGAACGAGGAGGAGAGAAGTCCTATGCGGCTACAAGATGAACCAGATATTCCGTCACAAATAAATATTGTGCCAATGATTGACGTGATATTTGCGATTTTGACGTTTTTTATCATGTCAACACTATTTTTAACCCGACAGGAAGGTTTACCTGTAAATTTACCGAAGGCTGCGACATCACAGCAAGCTCAAATTCCCACGAAAATAACTGTGACAGTGGAAGCGTCGGGACAGGTGAGCTTGAATAAAAAGCCGACAACAGTTGCAGCTTTAACGGAACAAATACGCACCTTGATGGGGACGAATCCAGAATCAGTTGTAGTCATTAATGCTGATACAAAGGTTGAACATGGCAATATTGTGGCGGTAATGGATCAGGTGCGCCAAGTCAAAGGAGCTAAATTAGCGATCGCAACTCAAAAATAATCTGAATATTCAGTTTTGCTGACATTTACACATGAATCAATGAATTTGCGAACGCCAAGACGTAGTATTGCTGCGTCTTTTATAGATTTAAATCTGGATTGAATTGTAAAATATGGTTCTTCTATGACAATTACCCTTTCAATGACGGAATATTGGGAACTATTTGCAGAGCGATCGCCTAATTATCAAGATTCCATAACACCTAACTATTTTGAATATTGTCAGCAATTTCCAGAAAACCTCGGTCGGGGTTACACACGAGGATTTACATTGTGTGATGGAGTTTGGTTGGATATTTATGACTATGCATTGCAGGATAATTTAAGCCTAGAAATGCCTGTGAGAGAACATCCGGTAGAATTTGGAATTCAGCTTGCTGGTGATTTTTGGAGTAATACCGATGGAAACAGTATTCAAATTGCGTCTGGAGAAAGTTGTCTCTATGGTAGTGGGATTGCTGCCAAAGGAACATCAAATTGGCAGCTAGGACACCATTTTGGTGTTTGTATTCATATCGAAGTTGATGTCCTCCAAGCTTTTTTCTCTCATACTTCAGAAGAAGTCCCTCCTGAATTACAACCATTAATTAAAGAAAGTGATTGGCAAAATTGCTTTCCTAACTTAAAAGTCACTCCAGCAATGCAATTGATAACCCAACAAATTATCAATTGTCCCTACCAAAGTTTAACAAAACAAATGTATTTGCAAAGTAAGGTACTTGAGTTATTTGTTTTACATTTGGAACAGTTGCAACCAGACAAAAAAACTCAATTTAACGACAATAAACTTAAACAAGAAGATATTGAACGCATCCATCAAGCAAAAAACATTCTACTTACTCGCTGTCATAATCCTCCTTCCTTGTTGGAATTATCGCGGGAAGTGGGTTTAAATGACTTTAAATTAAAAATAGGTTTCCGTCATTGCTTTGGAACTACAGTATTTGGTTATTTACATCAGCATCGAATGGAACAAGCGAAGCAATTATTAGAACAGGGAAATTTAACAATCACAGGTGTCGCCAGGGCTGTCGGTTACGCAAATCGTAGTCATTTTGCAGCTGCGTTTAAACGTAAATTTGGTGTGAATCCTAGTATTTATTCCCACTCTCAGCAGTGTGGATAGTTATTGAAAACTATCCCAAAAAATCCGTCTTTGAGTCGCAAAAAATCCGTCTTTGAGTCGAGAAAGCTCCTAGAATCACCTATTATGCAAGTTATCGATTCTATTTGAGAAAATTTATTAAGAGTGTCAGAGAAAAGGGTATTGATTGAGGATATCTGCAACTTCTGGTGCTAGGAGCAATTAATAATGAGATTCAACAAGCAACCGTTTTTGGGACTAGCATTAACAGCGTCTATTTTTGTGCTGACGATGCCAGCTACTTTAGCTGAAACTGACGAAAAAACAACTTCGACAATTAAAAATCTCAGTGGGTTGCAGCATCCCCCAAGTAATGCTGCATCTTTATTAACTCAAAATACACCACAAAATTCCGTGGTGGAAGTGGGAGAGGTACGCATACAACCAGGGAAGGAAGGAATTGAGGTAATTTTAGAGACAAAGCAGGGCGATATTCTTCAGCCTGTTTCCAAGACTGAAGGGAATAATTTCATTATTGATATTCCGAATGCTCAGTTAGTTTTGCCTTCTGGTAATACATTCAGCCAAGAAAAGCCCATAGCGGGTATTACTGAAATTCATGTAATTAATCTTGATGCAAACATGATTCGATTAACAATAAAGGGGGAAGTTGCTGTTCCCCAAGTCGAATTATTTGATGATGATACCGGATTAGTTTTTGCAGTGAAACCTGCTGTGACAGCGATACAACCACCAACACCAGAAAATCCGACACCAGAAGCACAACCAGAAGCACCCAAAGCTGAGAATCAGGAAGCAATTGAGTTGGTAGTGACAGGTGAACAAGATAGTTACCGCGTACCAGATGCATCGAGTGCGACGAAGACTGATACACCTATCCGTGATATACCTCAATCAATTCAGGTGATACCCCGCGAAATCCTCAAAGATCAAGGAACAATTCGCGTCCAAGATGCACTGCAAAATGTGAGTGGTTCTACAAGTGCTGGTTCCTACCAAGGTTTTAGTGAATATCTTTCCTTACGTGGTTTCAGTGCAAATTTATTTCGTAATGGAATTCGTTCCTACCAAGATTATGGTGGTTTGATTGAGACAGCTGATGTTGAACGTTTGGAGGTTCTCAAAGGTCCAGCATCAGTCTTGTTTGGAGATGCACCTCCTGGTGGTTTAGTAAATTTAGTTTCTAAGCAACCTCAAACTCAACCTTTTTATTCTGTGGAAGGAACTGTAGGTAGTTTTAGCACCTATCGAGGTGGGATTGATTTATCAGGACCACTGAACGATAGTAAAAGTGTCCTTTATCGGTTCAATACTTCCTATGAAAATGCTGGAAGTTTCCGTGATTTCGTGAATTCAGAGCGGGTATTTATTGCTCCGAAATTTCAGTTTGCGCTGAGTCCAAAAACCACATTAACCCTTGATGGCTCTTGGCTTCAGGAAACACGAACATCGGACGATGGAACTGTGGCTATTGGTAATCGTCCGGCTGATTTACCACGAAATAGATTCCTGGGAGAACCGTTTCAGAATGTGGAAATAAATGTCAGTAATTTTGGTTACTTACTAGACCATAAATTTAATGATCAATGGTCAATCAAAAATTCTTTTCGCGCTCAATTTGTGAATTTAGAACGTTACTATCCAATTCGAGATTCTCTTGATGAGGAAACGGGTGATTTAAGCCGATTGAGTTATTTTTCCGAACGTCGAGATAATGCTTATTCACTGCAAACGGATGTTGTGGGTAAATTTTCCACAGGTGCGATTAAACATCAGTTATTATTTGGATTTGACTATAATAAAGTTACTGAAGATGGAACTTTTGGAGATTTTGAACCGTACTCATCGATTAATATCTTTAACCCAATCTATACTGGTTTCAAATATCCCAAGCAGGAAATCTTAAGTTTCTTCCGTGATGACACCCTTGATAAATATGGGTTTTATATTCAAGACCAAATCGAACTTACTCCTCAACTAAAATTACTTGCAGGAGGTCGATTTGATATTTTTGAACAAAATCGTAGCACTCGCAATTTAGGTGAAGAGAAAGAAAAGTTTTCCCAATCAGATAGTAACTTTAGCCCCCGTTTGGGAATAGTCTATCAACCATCTCAAAATCTTTCACTTTACGCATCTTATGCAACTTCTTTTGAACCAAGTTTTGGTACAAGTCGCAATGGAAATGGTGTACCATTTAAACCGGAAACGGGGAGACAATTTGAAGTTGGATTAAAAGCTGATATCACTAAAAATTTGAGTGCAACTTTAGCATTGTATGACCTTCGTAAACAAAATGTCACCGTTGATGACCCTAATTCATCCGATCCCAATGATTCGATTCAAACTGGAGAACAGACAAGTAGGGGAATTGAGTTTGATATTGCTGGGGAAATTGTACCGGGTTGGAAAGTCATAGCATCCTACGCTTACATAGATGCATTTGTCAGCAAAGATACTAGTGGTTTAGAAGGTCGTCGTCGGGATAATATTCCCGAACACGCAGCTTCTTTATGGACAACCTACGAAATTCAAAAGGGAAGTTTGCAAGGATTGGGATTAGGATTAGGATTATTTTTTGTCGGCGATCGCTTTGGGGATTTAGACAACAGTTATGTTCTTCCTAGTTATGTCCGTACCGATGCATCTGTGTTCTACAAACGTGATAACTGGAGAGCATCTGTAAATATTCGCAACCTGTTTGACAAGACTTATTTTAATGGTTCTGAGGGTGGTCGTTTGGGTGTTTATTACGGTCAACCATTAACAGTAATTGGTTCTTTTGCAGTTGAGTTTTGATAAAAATCAGGTGTGAGGTATGAGATTCCATCATGAATGGTAGCTATATCAAATTCAAAACTTTTACTCGCTGGTGGCGATTTGGGATGACAATATTTTGTACTCTAATGTTTGCCGTAGCTTGTCATTATGATGGTTCTATACCTGTTAATTCTCAAAGTACAAATACGGCTTGTCGTTCTGTCGAATACCCTGCGGGAATGACCTGTATTCCCAACAAGTTTGAGCGAGTTGTCACTTTAGATGAAAATTCCTTAGAAAATGCGATCGCGCTAGGAATTAAACCTGTCGGTAGCGTGATTTCCAATTTTTCATCATATCTACAGGAACATGTCAAAAAAGTCAAAAATATCGGTCAAAATAACGAACCAAATTTAGAAAATATCCTCAGAATTAAACCAGATTTAATTTTGGGTTTGGACTTTCAAAAAAGAATTTATTCCCTCACCTCCAAAATAGCGCCAACTGTATTATTTGAATTTGAACATAGCGGTAAATGGAAAGAAGTATTTACAAAAGTTAGTGTGGTATTAGGGAAGCAAGAAGTTGCTCAACAAGCAATGGATAGATATTACCGTCGTCTTGAAGATTTTAAACAGCAAATGGGTGATGATTTAGCAAATATCCAAGTTTCTGTAGTGCGAGTATATACAGACAATATCAACCTCTATCTACGGGATTCCTTTTGCGGAACTGTTTTGCAAGACGCTGGATTATCTCGTCCAGAGTCTCAAAATTTTACCGCATCTGAAGCAGAGAAGTTATTTAAAAATTCGATTCAAATGTCTGTCGGTAATGAATTAATCGAAAAAGCGGATGGTGATGTAATATTTATCTGGACGGGTGAGAATACTTCCCAAGCAACCGAAACAGCACTTAAGAAATTAAAACAACTCAAAACAAACCCACTGTGGCAAAATTTAAAAGCTGTACAAAATAATAGAGTTTATTTAGTGCCTGATTACTGGATTGGTAGTGGTATTTTAGCGGCAAATGCCATTATCGATGATTTATTTAAGTATCTAATAAACAGTCCCTAATGCTATGAACAAAACAACCCTATTTATTTGCAAGTCTTGTCATCGTTCATCTGAAGAAGTACCAAAAAATCAACCTTGTGATGGTACTATTTTGCTTGACAAAATCAATGATATAAATGATAAAAATTCGTCAATAGAGTTAGAAATTCAGCCTGTAGGTTGTTTATGGGCTTGCAGTCGTGGCTGTGTTGTCGCTGTCTCTAGTCCCAAAAAACCAACGTGGATTTTTATTGATATTAAAGTCGATGAAAAAGTAGATGAAAATACCAAAGCATTATTGGAATTTACACAACTGTATAACAATAGTCATAAAGGTAATATTCCTTGGGAGAAAATCCCTGAACCTTTGCAGTCAGCAATTTTTGCCCAGATTCCCTCTGTATTAAATTATGAGAATTTAGATTAATGATATGACAAAATAATGCTAAATACCGATAATGGATAATTTCCTCAAGCCTTTCAATCATCTTCTCCCAAAGTACCTATTTAATCAAAAAAAGAGGGTAGCTTCCCTGACTTTTTTTCTCCTTTTGAGCATTGGACTACAACTTATTAATCCTCAGATACTAGGTTACTTTATTGATAGTATATTTGCGGGTAATTCTTCCTCCCAACTCTACTTTTTGGCTCTAGTTTTTATTGCAGTCGCCTTATTAAATCAAGTTTTTTCGGTAATTAGCACTTATTTAAGTGAAAATCTAGCAT
This sequence comes from Calothrix sp. UHCC 0171, assembly GCF_034931845.1. NCBI lineage: Bacteria > Bacillati > Cyanobacteriota > Cyanophyceae > Nostocales > Calotrichaceae > Calothrix > Calothrix sp. UHCC 0171. The sequence goes on along the minus strand of NZ_JAYGHN010000045.1, from coordinate 12,433 downwards.
GGCTAGCTACCAATGCTCTTAGAAGCGATTTAATGATTCACTGTTTGGCTCTAGATTTTTCTTTTTATAAATTCCGTACACCCGGTGAATTAATTGAAAGGGTTGATGGAGATGTGAATACTTTATCGCAGTTTTTTTCCCAATTAGTTATCAATATTTTCGGGAATTTAATTCTCTTATTGGGAATTTTAATTATTCTGTATTTGCAAGATTGGCGTGCAGGCACTTGTTTGAGTATATTTAGTTTTATTGCTTTAAGTATACTGATAAAATTACGTTCTCTGGCAATAATTCCTTGGACTGCTTATCGTCAATTTAGTGCAGATTTTTTTGGCTTTATTGGTGAATATATCACCGGATTAGAAGATATTCGTGGGAATGGTGCTGTGAATTATCTCATGCATCGTTTTTATAAATTATTGCAGTCCTGGCTTGTTGTTTATCAAAAAGCTCGCTTTACCGATACTATTCTCTGGGGTACAACAGTTGGTTTATTCACCTTTGGTAATGCTTTAGCTTTGGGTGTTGGTACTTATTTGTGGAGTCAAAAAGCAATCAGTATTGGAATGGTTTATGTTTTATTTCACTATACTAATTTATTGCAAGAACCAATAGAAAAAATTCGTGAAAATCTAGAATATTTGCAGCAAGCTGAAGCTAGTATTTACAGAATTCAAGAGCTATTTAAACAACCAATTAAATTAGATAATCATAATGGAATAAAATTAGGTGATGAAGCGGTGTCACTGGAATTTAAAAATGTTTCTTTTAGTTACGAATCAGATAATAAACTTGTACTAAATAATATATCTTTTTATTTACCTCCTAATCAGGTGTTAGGGATTTTAGGGCGTACTGGGAGTGGGAAAACTACAATTACACGCTTGTTACTAAAATTTTATCAACCTCAATTAGGTTGTATCTACTTTAATAATATACCGAGTTCGCAAATATCCTCAAAAGAATTAACACAACGAATTGGGATTGTGACTCAAGATGTCCAGTTATTTCACACTACAGTTCGTAATAATTTAACTTTTTTTAATCCTGAGATTGAGGATAAAAAAATTCTAGATACCTTGTCAGAATTGGGATTAACTACATGGTTAAATACACTTCCTTATGGCTTAGATACAATTTTAGCTTCAGATAGTAGTGGAATTTCCGCCGGGCAAGCACAGTTACTTGCTTTTGCTCGTGTGTTTCTGAAAAATCCTAGTTTAGTAATATTGGATGAAGCTTCCTCCCGTCTTGATTTAAAAACCGAAAATAATTTAGATACAGTGATTAATAAATTATTTACAGGAAGAACTGGAATTATTATTGCTCATCGTCTCCAAAGTATACAACGAGCTAATCACATTTTGATATTAGAAAATGGACAAGTGATTGAATCTGGCGATCGCCAAGATTTAGCTAATAATTGTCAGTCCTACTTTTCTCGTTTATTAGAAACTCGTTCAAATCAAATATAAGCATAATATAGGTGATATAAAGTGACGAAAAAAATTAACATCTGGCAGCTTTTATGGCAACTAATTCGCTATGCTTTTAAGCTTTATCTCGCCGATGCTTTTTTTTGGTTATTTATTGCTGGACTACCTATCTTGTCGGGATTAATTATTAGAGAATTCTTTAATAGTATCACCGAAAAACACCAAGTTTATTTATCACCTTGGATATTTATTGTTCTCTTAATAGTTGTCGGGATTGGACGAGTCATCTTTATTTTTATTGGTCGCGTGACAAAGACTCAACATCGATTTACCATGAGTGCTTTGCTACGAAATAATCTTTTACAAGCGATTATCAAGCTTCCAGATGCAACGGCAATGAGAACAGAAAAAGAGTCCCATAATACTATAGGGTTGGGAGAAATTATTAGCTATTTTCGCGATGATATTACCTTGCTTGAAGATATTGTTGTTGGCACTTCTGAACTATTTGATGCTGGGATTTTTGCTTGTATGGCATTGGTAATTCTTGCAAGCATTAATTGGCAAATGACAGCTTTTATTTTTCTCCCTGTGGTTGTAATTATTCTTTTTATCCACAAAATGGAAATACGTATTAAACGTTATCGTCGTGCTAGTCGCATGACTACCGAAAAAGTTACCGGATTAATCGGAGAAATTTTTAATTCGATTCAAGCAATTAAGATTTCTGGGGCTGAAAACTCAGTAATTAGTTACTTTCAATATCTCAGTAAACAACGTCATAAAACTATGCTTGCTGACCAATTATTGACTGCAATTTTAAATTCTAGTTTCCAAAATATTGTTAATTTGGGTACGGGAATAATGTTATTATTTGCTGCGAATATAATTCAGAATAAAAATGGTAGCCTCACAGTTGGAGATTTTTCTTTATTTGTTTATTATTTAGCATTTATTACTGATTTTGTTACATACTTAGGAGATTTTATTGCCACTTCTAAGCAAGCAGAAGTGTCATTTGAACGTATGATTAATTTATTAGAAAATTCAATAAATTCATCTGATGAATTAGTAGCACATCAACCTCTTTATTTAAATAACATTCAGGGTAAATATTGCCATTTACCAAAGCTAGAACCACCCCAGCAAACCCACCCAAGATTACAGGAGTTAACCATTAAAAGTCTGACCTACCACTATCAAGGAAGTAAGCAAGGAATTGAAAATATTAACTTTTGTTTGCAACGAGGTAGCTTAAATGTGATGACAGGGGATATCGGTGCGGGAAAAACCACTGTGCTGGGAGTATTATTAGGAGTCTTACCCCTACAAGCAGGAGAAATTTACTGGAACGATCGCCTAGTAAATCACCCAGCTAGCTTTTTCATTCCTCCTCGTAGCGCTTATACACCACAAATTCCCCATTTTTTTAGTCAGAGTCTACGAGATAATCTTTTACTCGGCTGGCAAACAACAAAGCATGAGATAGAAAAATCACTAGAATATTCAGTATTTACCGAAGATATCGCCACTATGCCTCTAGGATTAGACACTCCAGTCGGTTATAAAGGGGTTAGGCTTTCTGGTGGACAGTTACAACGAGCAGCGATCGCCCGGGCTTTAATCCGTCAACCGGAATTGTTAGTATTTGATGATATCTCCAGCGCCCTCGACATCCAGACAGAAATCAAATTATATCAACGCCTGCGGGACATCCAAATCGCAAATTCCGAATGGCAACCCACAATTTTAATCGTATCCCACAATCAATGGTTGTGCGATCGCGCCGATCAAGTAATTACTCTCGACAGAGGTCATATTCGCAATGATTGAATCCTGATTTTGTAGCTTTTTATGACAAAAATGATTGCAATTATTTCTCAATTATGTCAATCTGATGATGTAAAGGATTAATTGTACTTTTTAGTTATTGAACTCAAGCAACTATTGATTAGGACAGTGAACAAGTGAGTTAATTGAACACTGAAACTGCTGTAAAAGCTTACAGTAGGGATTTTGTTTGTACTCACCAGCCAATTTGACTCTAGAAACAGACTGCAAATTCTGACTCTATTACTCATCACCCATTGGAAAATGCTAAAAACGACCTCGCAACTATCGAGAGAGTCTAAACAGATAAAATTATCAATAGTGGGTTTAGGCATTTGTGCATTTGTACTAATTACTTGCCTAATTTTCAGTGTCACTCTGGGTGCAGCAAAAATTCCTCTAGAAACGATTTTGCAGTCATTTCTGTCCTTTGATACATCAAGAGAACATTTAATCATCCGTACTGTTAGACTCCCTCGCTCTATCCTGGCAATGTTAGTCGGTGCATCCATATCCGTTGCCGGTGCGCTAATGCAAGGTGTAACACGTAATCCATTAGCTGATCCTGGTCTTTTGGGAGTGAGTTCCGGCGCAGCTTTTTCTGTGGTGACGGCGATTTTTTTATTCGGTGCATCCTCACCCAGTATTTATATTTGGTATGCTTTTTTGGGTGCGGGAGTTACGGCTTTTAGCGTTTACTTTCTCGCCTCTCTGGGGCGCGGCGGGGCTACACCCCTAAATTTGACAATTGCAGGAGCAGCAATTAGCAGTTTACTTGCTTCATTAACTTCAGGAGTATTAATTGTCAGTCAACGCACCTTAGAAGAAATTCGCTTTTGGTTAGCAGGTTCCCTTGCTGGTGCAGACACAAGTATTATTCTTCAAATTTTGCCTTATATTTGCATGGGAATGATTTTGGCTTTGGCTATCTCCCGACAAGTGACTATTTTGAGTTTAGGAGAAGATATTGCTAAGGGGTTGGGACAAAAAACTATAGCTGTGAAAATTGCGGCGATAATATGTGTTTTATTATTAGACGGGAGTGCAGTTGCAGTCGCAGGTGCGATCGGATTTATTGGTTTAGTGATTCCCCATATTGCCAGATTTGTTGTGGGAAACAATTACCGTTGGATTATTCCCTATAGTGCATTATTAGGAGCCATACTACTGTTACTTGCCGATATTTTGGCTCGATTAGTCATTCAACCGCAAGAGGTTCCTGTGGGCATTATGACAGCTTTAATCGGTGCGCCGTTCTTCGTTTATTTAGCAAAAACTAAGGTAAAAAAATGAAGAATAATACTATTATTTTCCGCTCTAAATTTTTGCCGATATCATTTCGTATTCACCGACATGTACCCTATGTTTTATTGCTAATAATAATTATTACATTGATTACATTTATTATTAATACCTCTGTAGGGGAATATCCAACCCCACCGTTTATAGTTGTACAAACTTTATTGGGAATTGAGCCAATAAATCCAGATTATAATTTTGTGATTAATATCCTCAGATTACCCAGAACATTAACAGCTTGTTTGGTGGGTATTGCCCTCGCAATTTCCGGTGCAATTATGCAAGGTTTAACTAAAAATCCTCTTGCTGATCCCGGAATTATTGGTATTAATGCAGGTGCAAGTTTAGCGGCTGTAAGTTTAATTATCTTACTTCCCAATCTTCCCGTCGTTATTTTGCCAATATCAGCCTTTATGGGTGCTTTGATTGCTTCTTTATTAATTTACATTTTTGCCTGGGATAGGGGAACTCATCCAGTCAGATTAATTTTAATCGGTGTGGGAATTTCTGCTGTCGCAGGTGCTTGTAACAGCTTTATGATCACATTTGGACAGATTTATGAAGTGAATCAAGCATTAGTTTGGTTAGCTGGAAGTGTTTATGGACGTACTTGGGAACAGCTTTCTGCTTTTCTTCCTTGGCTAATTATATTTGTTCCCTTGGCTTTACTAAAAGCTAGCGAATTAAATACTTTAAATCTAGGAGACGAAATCGCGCAAGGTTTAGGTAGCCGGATAGAATGGCAACGTGGCTTATTATTAGCAATTAGTGCCGCCTTATCAGGTGCTGCTGTCGCGACTGCGGGAAATATTGGTTTTGTCGGATTAATTGCACCCCATATAGCTCGGCAATTAGTAGGAGGAAATTATCAAGGTTTGATTCCCGTTGCCGGAATTTTAGGAGCGATGATGGTGGCAATTGCGGATTTATTAGGAAGGATTATATTTGCTCCGATAGAGATACCCTGTGGAATTGTCACGGCAGTAATTGGTGCGCCCTATTTTCTGTATTTATTAGTGCAAACCCGTAGAAAATAAACTCGTCTGTAGTTGCAATTTAGAGCTAAATAAAAATATTTTATCTAGCATCATATCCACAAATTATAAGTCCATTTTTTGAGAATTGAAGATTAAAAATACGTCAAATAGCAAAAATATGCCATTAAAAACTCAACAGTATTCTCAAATCGAAACCCATAACTTAACTTTAGGATATGACAGTATCACAATCGTTAAAAACCTAGATTTAACTATCCCTAAAGGGAAAATTACAGCATTAGTTGGTGCGAATGGATGCGGTAAATCAACTCTCCTACGAGGATTAGCGAGATTACTCAAACCTAGTCACGGCAGTGTTTATCTTGAACAAACTAATATCTTGAAAATATCAACAAAAGAGATTGCAAAAAAGTTAGGAATTCTCACCCAGGGACCAGTTCCTCCCGAAGGTTTGACAGTCAGAGATTTAGTTGCGTTTGGTCGTTTCCCATATCAAAATTGGTTCCAACAGTGGACAAAAGAAGATGAAAGATTGGTAGAAATTGCTTTAGAAACGACTCGAATGAAAGAATTGGCTGAAAAAGAATTAGATACTCTTTCCGGAGGACAGAGACAGCGAGCTTGGATTGCCATGGCTTTGGCACAAGATACAAATATTTTACTATTAGATGAACCGACTACTTTTTTAGATTTGGCACATCAGATTGAGGTATTAGATTTACTGTGGGAATTGAATCAAAATCAAGGAAGAACTTTAGTGATGGTATTGCATGATTTAAACCAAGCTTGTCGCTATGCTGATAATTTAGTTGCTCTTAAAGATGGTCGAGTGTTTACATCTGGAAAACCAGATTTAGTGATGACGGAAGAAATGGTCAAGGAAGTTTTTGGTTTAGAATGTCGGATTATTCTCGATCCAGTATCTGGGACACCAATGTGTGTTCCCATGGGCAGAAATGGTAGAAAATAGTATCTATCGCCAGGAGCAACGCGATTTGGTGAGGTTAGGCAAAAAACAAGCGGAGTCGGTAGACCAAAAGCCCTTGACCCAACTAGCAGCTTTGGAAAGTGTTGAAGAACCCATGTCTGCGGCTTTCCTAAAAATTTGATCGCCAAATGTCCCCCATCTATGAGATGCTAAACATCGATTAGCTATTGTGTGCAGATGTCTGTTACTTCTTCCATTACTGTCACCGTTCCCGCTACAACTGCCAATTTAGGAGCAGGGTTTGATTGCATTGGCGCAGCTTTCACTTTATATAATCAGTTTAAATTTACTCTCCTCAGTGATGGGGAAACAGAAATTACTGTAACTGGCAAAGAAGCGGAGCGAGTAAATACGAATATTCAAGATAATCTCCTTTACGAAGCCTTTGTCAAGCTGTACAGTCACTTAGGAAAAAATCCTCCACCTGTAAAGATGGAAATTGCTTTAGCTGTGCCCCTAGCCAGAGGTTTAGGAAGTTCTGCAACTGCTATTGTAGGGGGATTGGTTGGTGCAAATGCTCTCGCTGGGGAACCTTTGAGTCAGGTTGAGGTAATGGATTTAGCTATAGAAATGGAAGGACATCCTGATAATGTTGTCCCTGCCTTAATTGGTGGTTGTCGTTTAGCTGCTACTGGTGCTGCTGGTTGGGAAATTTGCGATATTCCTTGGCATGAAAGTATTGTCCCAGTGGTGGCAATTCCTGACTTTGAACTATCCACTGTCGAAGCCAGACGAGTACTGCCAAAAGAAATTAGCCGTGCTGACGCAATTTTCAATATTTCCCACCTCGGTTTGTTATTACGCGGCTTGGAAACAGGTAAACAAAATTGGTTACAAGCAGCTTTGCAAGATAAGTTACATCAGCCCTATAGGAAATCATTGATTCAGGGGTATGACGATGTTAGCTCTGCTGCTATTTTTGCTGGTGCTTTAGGGATGGTAATTAGTGGAGCCGGACCAACATTGCTGGCATTAACTGATACAAGAAATGCCGTTGATGTTGTAGTAGCAATGGCATCAGCTTGGCAAGAATTAGGTATTAAAGCCGAAGTGCGATCGCTGGCGATCGATACTCACGGTGCCAAGGTAATTAAAGGGAGTGGGGAATAGAAATCGTGGAACAAATCCCAGCAGAAATAAATGCACTCAAAGCTGAAATCGAAGCTTTGCGGGAAGAACGTAGTGCCCTCAAATCCGTTACATTCAATGTGAGTGATGACTCACCCCAAAATATTGTTACAGCTTATCGCCAACAAGCCAGAAATAATCCCGAACTCGCTGCTGAAGCCAAAGGGATTGATGATGCTTTAGCGGCTTTGGAAATACAACTAAAGCAAAAGCAAGCTCAATTAAAACGTCTTCCAGCCAAAGTCCAACGGGCATTACAGGAAGAACAACTGGAAGCAGCCCGCAGCCAAGCCCAAATTCATGCCGAACGCATCAATATATTAGCGGCGGAACTAGCAGCAGAAATCCGCAATCTCAAAGACTGCGCGGATGAACTCAGCCCCCTCTACTGGCAAGTCTATTACAAACCCTTTATTACTGGCTTTAAAACGATTTCTGTACCTTACATCCGTTCTGATGGAGATGTTTGGACAATTGTCAATCGCATTGTTTAGGACATTTCCACCTCAGAAACCCAGTTGCTAACGTTAGTTGTCACCGACTTTATAAAGCATAGTTTAGAGCATTGGAAATTGTCAGGAGACGTGGAGAGTACATTTCTATCCTCCTTCTGACAGCATTTTTCCAAAATTGGGCAACAGATAAAATAAATCTCCCTGTCTCTTCATCTCCCCGTCCCCGCGTCACCATCTGTGACTTTCTTTTGGAGAATTGGTGACAGCATATTCGCATGTCAGTATACACGCCGAGGGGTCATACCCCCTAGTTATCCAGATTGTAAAGACATATAAAGAAATTATGTAGTAAATATTCCAATTGACTTCGCAAAACTTTGTGAATAGAATGGATTTGCCTCAATGCCAATAGGTATTTATTACTTTATTTAACCAAAATCCCACTTTATAGGGATTTCTTACGTTTACAAAAGTAAACAATGGTTAATATAATGTAAACAAATGTAAAATTAAAAACGATTGTCAGTGATGAGTACTTTTGATTTTCCTTGGCTGAGTGCCATGATTGCCTTACCGGCAGTTGCGGCAATGGCGATACCCTTCCTCCCTGATAAAGAAGGTAGAACCATCCGGTGGTACACTTTGGGAGTTGCGATCGCAGATTTTGCTCTAATGATTGTCGCCTTCTGGCACAACTACAATTTCCAAAGTTCTGACTTCCAACTTATCGAGAAATATGCTTGGGTTCCTCAATTAGGCTTAAATTGGTCATTAGCAGTTGATGGCATCTCAATGCCCCTAGTATTGTTAACTGGACTCATAAATACACTCGCAGTATTCGCGGCTTGGAAGGTTACGAACAAGCCGCGATTATTTTATGCAATGATGCTGTTAATGTACAGCGCTCAAATTGGGGTATTTACAGCCCAAGACATGCTGTTGTTCTTCCTCATGTGGGAAGTTGAGTTGGTTCCTGTATATCTATTAATTTCTATTTGGGGTGGTGCAAAACGTCGCTACGCCGCAACTAAATTCATCCTCTACACCGCAGCAGCTTCTATATTTATCTTGATAGCTGGTTTAGGAATGGCTTTTTCGGGCGATACCTTCACCTTCGATATGGTAGAACTTGGACTGAAGGAATATCCCCTTGTTTTAGAATTAGCTCTTTACACTGCTTTTTTAATTGCTTACGGCGTAAAACTCTCTATCTTCCCTTTCCATACTTGGCTTCCCGATGCACATGGTGAAGCACCTGCACCTGGTTCGATGATTTTGGCTGGTGTGTTGTTGAAAATGGGTGGTTATGCATTAATCCGCTTCAACATGGAAATGCTACCCAATGCTCACGTTTACTTTGCTCCTATCTTGGCAATTCTGGGTGTAGTTAACATTATTTACGGTGCATGTTGCGCCTTTGCTCAAACCAACCTCAAACGTCGTTTGGCTTATTCTTCCATCGCTCACATGGGATTTGTGCTGATTGGTATTGCTTCCTATACCGAATTGGGTATTAGCGGTGCAGTTCTGCAAATGGTTTCCCACGGTTTGATTGCCGCAGCTTTGTTCTTCCTCTCTGGTGTCACTTACGAACGTACCCACACCTTAATGATGGACAAAATGGGTGGTATGGCAAAAGTAATGCCTCGCACATTTGCCCTCTTTACTGCTGGTTCAATGGCTTCTTTAGCTCTACCAGGTATGAGTGGTTTCGTGGGTGAGTTGATGATTTTCTTGGGTATCTCCACCAGCGATGTTTACAGTTCTAGCTTCAAGATTGTGGTTGTCTTCTTGAGTGCGGTTGGTGTTATCTTGACTCCGATTTATTTACTCTCGATGTTGCGTCAAGTATTCTACGGTAAACAAAGCGAAGAATTGCATCTCGATGAATTCGTTCAAGATATCAAGCCTCGTGAATTGTTTATCACCGCATGTTTGTTAATTCCTATCATCGGTATCGGTTTGTATCCGAAAGTTATTACCCAAGCCTATGATGTGAAGACTGTAGAACTTGCTGAACATGCACGGGAAGCACTTCCTGTATTTGCTGGACAACAGCCTGTGAGCTTGTATTCTCAAGTATTTTCTGCGCCAACTTTGGCAAATGCAAACGTTGCTGAGTTAATCAAATAAAGACTTGTGCAGCTAATTAGTCAGAATATCAAATACCAGTGGTGTAAGGGGATGATCGCGCGATCGTCCCCTAAATTTTTGGTAACTTTTGAATTATATACTGATATCGAGTCCGGTAATACCAATTTGAAAAAAGAATGCAACAGATGAATTTTGTAGAGACGGGATATATTGCGTCTCATATTCTGGATATGTTGCAAACATTTTTTGAATCGGTATAAGTCAGTTATTATTAGTTTTTCTCCGCGTCAGTTTTATCATTAGTATTTAACCGGACATCATATGACTTTCCTGATGTGTAGAGATATTAATCTAATCACCATACTAAGGCAGCCAAAAGCTAGGCAAGATTGATTTTCCAATCAACTTGAAGCCACGGTTAATATCACGTAATGTTTGGATATGTTTTTCGTCTTCTTCAATCGCTAAAATCTTGGCTAATTCCCCTTCCCCCAAATTAGCAATTACTAAATTTGCAGCTTCTAAACCTGTGACAAATGCCTTTTCTTGTGACCAAGAACCGTGCCTATTAATAATCCAATCGCCACTCATAAAGATGTTATAAAAACTTGTTTGTGTGGGCAACATATGGCGATAGCTACCCGGTGCAAAATGGGTAACTGCTTGTGGTAATCGAATAATGCTACTATCTATAACTTTGGCATTAGCAAATTCGGAAATACAGGTTTTTAAATATTTCTGTACAATGGTAATAATTTCTCCATTATCAAGATTTATAAATTGATTGGCGTGATAAAAATCGACCTCAACAACCGTTCCCGCTTCATCGCGATATTCGTCATGTAAAGCATTTAAATCAAAGAAAGTCCAACCAGTCGTATCATCAAAGCCAAAACAGGCATTGGAAGGACGAGGAATATGTATCTTTCTATCAAACCATAGGCGAACCGCTAAAACATCAATTGCACCCAAATTATTGACATTTCTAAATTCCTCCCGACTTTGTAAGCTGGAACTGTTAGCAATAATTTTTTTCATCCCGGTGATACCCACAGAAAAAATAACAGCATCAGCAGTAAATACTTCATCACCACAAACTACGCCTGTCGCCCGGTTTTCTTCAACAATCACATCAGTCACACGACGATTGGCGAAAATCTTGCCACCTGCTTTTGCAATCTTTTCTACCCAAGGACGGAAAATTTGTTCACCCACAGTTCCGCGACACCAAACCACATCAAAATCATGTTGGTGCGCCAAAATAAAATAATATAACATCCCCAATGTTGCCGCCGCAGAACATTGTTCTCCTGGTGCAAATAATCCCACTAATAACATGGGTTCAAATGCTTCTTTATATAATCTTGCAGAAACACCAAATTGTTTAAATAATTCCCTGGCAGTGACAAAATCATAGCGTCGCCAAGCTTCATCAGAATTATCAAAATCAACTAAAGAATAAAGCAATGGTAATGCACTCAATCTATCTATAAATGGTAAACGTTGAAATTGAGTGTAGAGAAATGTGCCTAAAGGAGTAGGAAGTCGCGGTAAATCTTGAAAAATTGGTGATTCCACTTCTAAACCAAAAGGTGAATATTGGGAAGAACGAGTCCAAGTAGTAAAGGGATTGATTTCTAATTCATTAATCAGAGCAAAAATATTGCGGTAGGGATACCAAAAACCATGAATACCAGCTTCTACAGCTTTTCCTGCCGCAGTTTTCCAACCAGCTACAAGTCCTCCAGGATATGCACCAGCTTCGAGTAATGTTACATCATAACCTTGTTTCGCCAAATGATAGGTTGCACCTAAACCAGCCCAACCAGCGCCAACTACGACAACTTTTTTCCCCGGCGATACTTGCGACATACTAGCCTCTATATTTTTATCTATTTGACACTCCCCAGCCTAAAGGCGTGAGGATTCTTCATTCATAGACCCAACTTGCTCATACAAGATTTCTCCAGCATAAGTAGAGGTCGAATCTCCTGTTCGCCCTTGGCGTTCCCGAAGGGTAGCGTTCGAGTCTAAGACCCAAGTTCCCGTATGCCCTACGGTACTCAAAGCTAATTTCAGAATATTAATAGCAGCATTCCAGTCTCTATCCAGCACAAATCCACATTCACAAACATGAGTTCTTGTTGATAGAGATTTTTTCACTACTGCACCACAGTTAGAGCATTTTTGGGAAGTATAGGCAGG
>NZ_JAYGHN010000044.1:0-36201 GCF_034931845.1 Calothrix sp. UHCC 0171 | reverse complement strand
GTAAGTGCAAAGTACAGGCTACGCCAACAATAATCAAACATGATTCCTATGGATTGATTGTGTCTCAAATCTGAATATTTATTTTTTATCAACCTAAGATTTTCTTGGGTTGATTTTTGGCGTGTTTATTTTTGGTGCTGTTGCTAATTTAGAAAATAAGACATAAATGTTTTATTTTTGTTTTGCAAATGAAATTTGTTAGCCTTGAAATGCGGATTTAATATAATAAAATAATAATTTAATGAGGGATTTTAGGCAAGTTTAAATAATCATCTAATTGAAGTATTTATTAAAAGGAAAACTATTAATTTTATCGATTTAAAAATGTATTTTTTATGTCATCTTATCATTTAAAAAATACTTGATCTTATTAAAAAAATAGAGATAATATGAGTGTGAGAGGGAAAACACTCACAAACAAAACACTAATACAACTCATATAGGAGTAGATTTCCAAATGACTAGTTTTGTAATTGATGAACTTAACTTTTCAAGTTTAACAGACCAATTGATTGAAATTTCTGAACATGAGCAAAAACAAATCCTTGGTGGAGACTGCTATTATGCAGGTGACAGATATTCAACAGGTTCTACAATAACGCAGGGCAGTAAAGGGGTAGATAAAACTTGTATGGCAAACGGTACATGGCAAGTACAAACATATACCGTGATTCAGAAGTAAATAAGCAAAAATATTTACATTTATTGTGAATGAGATCAAGCAGCCCTAACCCTTGTATGGGTTGCTATTTTCTATCCTACTTTTGGAACGTCTAAAACACAATCATGACTGATATTAGGAGTATATTTCAAAATGGCTAACCTCGCAATTGATGAACTCAACGTTACAAATTCAGAAGACCAATTGATTAAACTTTCTGAAAATGAGCAAAAAGAAATTCTCGGTGGAGACTGTACGTATGCAGGTCAAGGATATTCAACAGGTGCTATAGTTACAATGGGCAATGACCAAAAAAACTATCAATGTCAATCAGATGGAACGTGGAAAGCATACGATCCAGCAAAGGTTTTGTAAATGCTAGTATTCAAGGTGGATTCTACAGATAACGGGCTAAATGTAGCTAGGTTTGGGTGGTGTTGCTGCTATAGCAGTGCCTGGGATTACCATCTATGAAGCTGTCCTATAGATAAATCATTGCTGAAGATAGTTTTAGCTATCTTCAGTTTGAAAATCTTGATTTAATTGTACCTAACGCAAAAGCCTAAAAACCCCGATTTTAAGAGTCGGGGTTTTTGTTGTTTAAGAATAATTTAAAATCACTATAACTAGATAACTTTAAGCCTCTTGAAGTACCAAATTCAAATCCTGAATAACTTCTACTTGCTGAATTTTTTGTTTCAACCATGCAATATACAAATCTGACAAAATTTGTAAACGCAACTTATTATCCAATTCCTGTTGAATAATCTCTTCCACAAAAATCAAATGCACACCTTTTGAACTGACAATTGGTTTCAGAAGCTGTGGTGGTTTAGCTGTAAAAATAGCAGGGGAAATTTCAGGCTTTAAATCTTGGCGATACACGACACCTAAATATCCACCTTTCCGACGCAATTCTGTATCCTGAATATATTGGTGAGCAACATCATAAAAGCTCATTTCACCTTCTTGAATAACGTAATAAAGCTCTATAGCCAAATCTTCATCATCTAAGATAACTTCATAGATAACTGCACTCATAAAATTAAGTTTATTTTCATGAAAATACTGTTCAACCTTATTATCAAAAAGATGATTAGCTAATTTCCCTGATAAAACTGTATTGTACACAATTTTTTCAAATTCATCTAAGGAAAGTCCATGTTTTTCTAACCATCTCCAAGTATCCACAGCACTATTAAGCTTGTTAGTAAAACGTAAGGTATCTGTTGTTTTCTGAAGTTCTTCTGTCTCAATTTTAATCCCCGCTTCCGCAGCATAATTTTCAATTATCTTACGAGTTAAAATCCCTTCAATTATGTCGGGAATTTTGCAAGATAGCTTAATTTGTTGCAGAATTTCATCGTTGGTAATGGTGATAGGTTCTGACATGATTTTTTCTCAATTGTGTAATTATTTTTCGGGAATAGGGTATTCAATGTTTACCCGTGCAAAATTATTAACCTTGATAAGTGATATTTACTAAAGTTTCAAATCTCCCTCTTGCAACTTCTTAAATGGGTGTAGTAGAAAATCAATAATTCGACGTTGACGTACTATTACTTCTGCTGTTGCTGTATCACCAGGACGCAAAAGAATACATTTATCTTTACTAGGAATACAATCACTTTTCAGAGAAATTTCTAAGTTATATGCAGAAAATTTTCCATTGGCAGTATCGACTTGTGAGGTAGTAGGAGAAATTTCTAGTAATTCCCCTTCAATTACTCCATAATCTTGAAATGGATAGGCATCAAATTTGAGTTTGACTGGTAATCCTTTACGTAGAGAACCACTTTCTGGAGTTGCCATTTGAGCGCGAATAATTAGCGGTGAACCTGCGGGAGCAATTTCTGCTACTCTTGTACCAGCTTGGACAACAGAACCGGGACGTTGAATTGGTAGTTGAAAAACTCTACCTGCAATTGGTGATTTTATTACTCGTTGCTGTGATTGTAACTGTAAGCTATTGATTTGACTTTTAGTTTGAGCAATTTCTGATTGTAATGTTGTTATTTCTGTTTCTAAATTATTTAATTGCTCTTCGCTTTTGAGTAAAGCAATTTTTCCAGAATGAATTAAGGTTTGAGAACTTCGTTGTTGTTCTTTCAAACGTAAATAAGCTTGTTCAATTTCTGCTTTTGCTTGACTAATTGTGCGTTGATAGCTACTTTTCTGCTCATCTAGACGTAGATGTGCCTGTTTAATATCTGATTTGCTTTGTTCGTATAATTTCTGTCTTTCTTTAACTATATCTTGCTTTTCGACGACATTAATTTCTGCTACAGCACCTTGTTGTTTAAGTTTGCTGTAACGTTCTACCTCCCTTTGAGCGCTTTCTAAACTATTGTCTAATAATTTATTTGTGGTTTGAGCTTGTTCAATACTTTGCTCTGCTTGATTAACTTGCGTTTGCTTTTCTTCTTGTTTGATTTCATAGGAATTTTTGAGGGCGAGAAAATTTTGTTTTGCTTGCTCAATTTGTGCTTGTTTTTCTAACTCTTGAGCTTGATTTTGTTGCCGTTGAGTAGCTAAGGATACAACTAGTTGATTCTTGAGTATATTTAATTGCGATCGCCTGTTAACTTGTCCTTCTAATTTTTCTTTCCCCTGACGTAATTCTGCCTGAACTAATTCTGAATCTAAGATTAATATTGGTTCTCCTACTTTAACTAATTCGCCTTCTTTTACGGGAATGATTGTAACAGTTCCTGCAACTGCACTATCTAATTTTGTTGTTTTACCTTTAGGTTCTAATTGTCCTCTGGCTGTTCCTGTTTCATCTACTTTTGATAACATTGCCCAAGGTAATGTGATAGAAACAAAGATGAATAAAAAATATAGTATTCCTCTTGTCCAAACTATAGGTAAACTATCAAGTAATTCTTTGCTGGCTTCAGACCAATCTTCGGATAATGTGGTTACTTTATCTGGAGAAATACTAGCTGAAATATTATTCTCGCATGATATTTGTATTTGATTTTTGAATGAATTAGACATAAAATATTTTAGTTTTTAGATTTTGAATTGTAATTAGATATTTATAAGAAAATTATGATGATACTTTCATCTTTTCATATCTTGCCTAATTATGCAGCATTCTCTAGCTGCTGTTGATTCAGATAATAATAATGTCCACGCTTTGTCATTAACTCTTCATGATTTCCAGTCTCGATTAGCACACCTTTATCTAGCACTAAAATTACATCAGCATTCCTAACTGTAGAAAAACGATGGGCTATTACTAATGTGGTTCTTCCTTGCAAAATTGTGTTGAAATTATTTTGAATGATTCTCTCTGATTCTGTGTCTAGATGAGAAGTTGCTTCATCTAAAATTAGTAACTTGGGATTACCTAATAAAGTTCTCGCGATCGCAATTCTTTGTCTCTGTCCTCCTGATAGCATTCCTCCACCTTCTCCTATTTGGCTTTCATACCCCATCGGCAATTTTTTAATAAAATCATCTGCACCTGCTAATCTTGCTGCTTCGATAATTTCTTCTAAGCTAGCACTGGGATATCCTAAACTAATATTTTCCCGAATTGTGCCACCAAATAAAAATGTATCTTGGTCAACTACTCCTATCTGTTGTCGTAGGGAACGTAGAGATATACGACTAATATCTTGTCTATCAATTAATATTTTGCCGTCTGTAGGAGGATACAACCCTAAAACTAATTTGGAAATTGTGGTTTTACCCGAACCACTACGCCCTACTAGTGCTACCATTTGTCCAGGTTTGATTGTAAATGAAAGATTTTCAATAATATTTACATTACTTTCTGGATGATAACGAAATGTCACATTTTCAAAGAGAATTTCACCCTGAATTGGTGGTAAAAATTGTCGAATTTGATGGTGTAAGTCTTCTTCTGTTTCTGTATCTAAAACATCATTAATTCGTTCTACAGAAATCATTACTTCCTGTAATTCGTTCCATAGCACAGTTAGCCTTTGGAAAGGTCTGATAATATTACCTACTAACATATTAAATGCTACTAATTGTCCGATAGTAAGTTGATTTTGAATGACTAACCATGCTCCATGCCACAACAAAGTCGTTGTAACTATCGCTTCAATAGTGTTACTAAATATTTGCAGACGATTACCGATAACTTGTCCAGAAAAGTTGGTTTTTACTTCTTTATTTAGTAATTCCTCCCAATGCCAGCGTACTGTTTGTTCTACTGCTGTAGCTTTCACTGTTCGTATACCAGAAAGGACTTCAATCAGATAACTACTTTCTTTTGCTACAGCATTAAATATTTCTCGCGAAATTTTCTGTAAAAATGGTGTAGTAATTAGTGCTAGCAATGCAAAAGGTGGTACGATTATTAATGACAACAATGCCATTTTCCAACTGTACAAAAACATTAATCCTAAATAGATAACGACAGTGACTAAATCTAAAAGAATAGATAGTGCTTCTCCAGAGAGAAAACGTTGAATTTTTTTATTTTCGTGCAGTCGAGAAATAATATCTCCTACATAACGAGATTCAAAAAAATCCAATGGCAAACGTAAAGTATGCTGAACAAAACCAATAATTAAAGCAACGTCTATACGATTTGCTGTATGGTCGAGAAGATATTGCCGCAACCCAGTCATCGCTACCCGAAATAAGCTAAATATTAGTAATCCTAAACCAAATGCTGTTAAAGTTAATTCCGAACGTTGAACTACTACTCTATCTAAAATTAACTGGGTAAATAAGGGTGTGATTAATCCAAATATTTGGATGAAAATGGAAGCAATAAATACCTCCAACATTACTACATTATGAGGTTTGATTAACTCAAAAAATTGCCAAAATGGAGTGATAGTTTCTTTCGCTTCCTTGAAAAAGACTGTGGGTTGTAGTAGCAGTGCATATCCAGTCCAATCTGCCTGAAATTCCCGATGAGTCAGACTACGTTGACCGATCGCAGGGTCTGCAACTATGACAGACTTTTTGGTAATCTCGTAGACAACAATGTAATGTTTGCCTTCCCAATGTGCGATCGCAGGTAATTTTTGCTTTGCTAATTGGTTGAGACTAGCTTTGACGGGTCTGGTGTTAAATCCGATACTCTCTGCTGCTGCCGATAAGCCCCGCAGAGATGCACCATTGCGATCGACATTGGCAATATCTCGAATGCGATTGATACTAAAATTTTTTCCCCAATATCGAGATACCATCACCAAACAAGCTGCACCGCAGTCGGATGAACTTTGTTGGGCAAAAAATGGATACCTTTTAGTTACATGCTGCCATAAATGCCCTACTCGTTGTGTAGGGTTGGGAAAGTAAGCTTTACTGACTTTTTTCTCTGGTTTGGGTGTTGCTGGAGTAATTTGAGGAGATGGGGAAATAGGAAGAGCAGAAGATGGAATTCTGGTATCAGATTTTACTATTAGAGAATTGAGCTTTTGTGCTTGTGTTTGTAAGTAGTCGTAAATTTGCGGATACTTGGCTATTAATGGCGACAGGACTTGCTGAGGAAGGAGTATCAAGTGTAAATTAATACTAGCTCTTGCTGAGTAAGGCTGAAAACCCACTTCTTTAAACAAGGTAAATTCACCAAATGAAGCTCCTACTTCCAAGGTTGTAATCAGTTCACCTGCATCATCAAGCAATCTGACTTTACCTGCAAGCACAATATAAATACCTGCTTCAACATTTGTACCTTGCCAAAATTTTCCCACTTTGGGAGTAAGATATTTAACTTGTTTGAGACAGTGCTGTAAGTCTTCTGGGGAGAGGGAATAACCTAAGACAGTGGATAATTGCTGCAAAGATAGTAACTCTGATATATATTGCGCCATGAAATTCTAAATCTCTAATGAATTTGGATATGTATTTGATGTGGAATTATTTTTCCGCTTCCAAAAGAAAAAATTTGCTGTGGTCTGGTGAATTCTCAACTTTAAGGTCGGAGATGGAGATTTTTGCCCCTCCTGAAGTTTTCTCTGTATTTTCACTCTCAGATGGATTAGGTTTGGGAATTGTTGATAATCCCATCTGTTTGAGGACTCGCTTAAGATGGCGATCGCTCACTTCAATTCCTAATTCTTTTGCTAAGTGTTTTCTCAACCAGCTAATTGTCCAGCGTCTAAAGCCATAGCCATAGTCACGGGGACTTTGGGAAAGCAATTCTTGCAACCGTTCTATATATTCCTGATTAATTGCTTTTGGACGACCCAAGGGACAATCCTGCCATTGATGTGCCATTCCAGTACGAGCAATGTGCATCCAATGTCTAACTGTTGCTGGACAACAACCTAATATTTGACAAATTTCTGTTTGAGTTTTGCCTTCATCTGCTAACAACATAATTTCTATGCGCTGATGGTAGGAACTGGACAAATTTTCTTGTTGTTTTTGTTTCAGGAATTTGCGTTGAAATGCTGTGAGGTATTTACCTGTTGAAATATTGTGAGTATTCACTTCTGGTTGTTCAAATTTGTTGGGAACCATAGTCTTATCTGTATATTTTACCTATTTCCTGCTAGCTTGATATTTTGTCAGCGATAATTTTTTATGCACCCTATAGTCGGGAATGAAGATATCTAATAAGTTTAATTTTTACTAATTTGTTTTGATGCATTTTGATTTTAAATTCAACTTTTAAGCATCAAGCAAGTCACAAAAATCTTACATTTAGTATTTCACCTTAATCACTACAATGGCAATAAATATATTTCCGTGTTTTTGTTGCTAATCTAGAAATATAATTTAATTTTGGCATAGTCATTAGGAATTTTATCTGGTATTAAACAGATTAATTGACACACAAAATATTCACAGTCTTACTGGATAATCAAGGCTATTTGCACATTAATTGCAAATTAAATATATATAATTACAAGGATATTAGGATACGCCAATAAACAGGAATAAAATTAATAGAAAACATTAATCAAAGGTGCCATTAAAATATGACTTTAATTACAGTATTCCCTGACAGACACAATGCGATCGCTTAATTCGTTGGACAAGTGATAATGCATCCTTGCTGCCAGATTGAGAGTAGGTCTTCCCGCACCCAACCAGTCGCATTACTGGGGAATCTCACCTGGTACCAACGTAGTTTTCCATACTCTGTATAAGTATTTTCCACCGTCACCAAATCCCCAGAAAGACCGTAGTGTAGGACTTTACTATTTAAGCTAGGAGCCGATCGCACATTGATTTTATTGCCACGATTACCTGCTAAGGTTGCATAACGCTTGTTACTGAGTTTAAATCGAACTAAATCACTCCGTATCCAACCGCTTAGTCTACCTTCAACTTTTGGTTGTACATAATACCAGTATTTGCCATCATTCGCCAATCGAATATTCATGACTTCGACAGAGCTACCCGATGGTAAAATTTCCTCAACAGGTGCTTTTACAGAAGGCTCTGTTCGCAAATTACTTCTACTATCTAAGGTTGCTGGACGAGCGATCGCTGGTAATACTCCGGTTATTAATGTTCCTAAAGTTAATAATCCTGCTGTTAGTTTTGTTGCTAAATGCATAAATTCTCCTGAAAATAGTTGAGAGATAAAAAATCAAATTAGACTTAAATACTAGTAGATACACTTAGAATAAACTGGGTGTGGTGTTCTAATGATGTATATTTCTCAATCACCTAGGGGGTATGCAGTTTTTGCGGAAAAATCAATTTTTACCGATTTCCTATTACTCCGCTTCCCCAATCAAGGTAAAAGCAGCCCAAGCACTGGGATTTGGATGCTGTTTCATGGTCTTTAACATCGCCTGTCGTAATGCCTGGGCTTTGTCGGGACTTTTTTGCAGATTTTGATAAAATTCCGTCATTAACTCGGCTGTCGGCGCATCTGGAACCGCCCAAAGGGACACAAGCACACTAGGTACACCCGCACTAATTAGGGAACGCGATAAACCAATTACCCCATCCCCAGAAATTTTTCCCCTTCCGGTATCGCAAGCACTAAGTACAACTAATTCGGCATTCAATTTTAAATCCAGGATTTCCCCGGCAGTTAGTAATCCATCACTTTTCTCATTGTTTTTGTTACCTGAAGCTAGGGCGATACTACTGTTTAATCCTTGGATATCGTCAAATAAACCGTGGGTTGCAAAGTGGATAAATTGAGCTTGAAACAAACGTTTAGTTACTTCGGTTTCCGTCGCCTGGTTGCCGATGAGAGATTGGGTTTTGAATAATTTAGCGATCGCATTTGCTTCTAGTTCAGCACCAGGTAATGCTGATAATTGTTGTGGTACTTCGCCAATTTTTGGGGATACAGCAGGCATGGTGGGATTTCCGACAATCAGCATATTATTACCCTGGATGGGTTTGTTGCCAATGCGTTGTTTCTGTTTGCGAGTAAGGTCTAAAACCTGAATTGATGGGGATGTAAGGATGGTATGTTTTTCGATTAAATACTTGCCGTCTTTGTCTTGGAGTGCGGGGAAGGGAACCAGGAACAAGCTAGCTTGGGGAATGAATGTAACTCTAGCGTTAGGATTTTTGGGGAGTAAGTCTGCAATGGGGGCAATTAATAATTCATGCAGACGTTTGAGACGGTTAACAGCTTTGGGTGCATCAGGATTGTAGGATACGTCAATTCCGCGAAAAGCTGTACCTCTAACACCAATTGATTCGCGGGTGATAGTTACAATATCTTTTAAAGTTGTGTTTTCTTTTTGCCACAATGGTTTGAGATCAGCTTTGCGGAAGGTTATTTCTCCGGTGGGTTTGATGACCCAAATATATAGTTCAGATTCTTTGCTTTGTTCTTTACCTGCGATTTTGAATTCGTCAGTAATTATTGAATATTGAACCAGGATTGCATTTTGGGATTTGGCTATTTGTTTAATTTGGTTAATGTTGATTTCTGTGGAAGCATTACTATTAGGTTGCAAACGACTAATTAATAAGTCCACGAAAGCTCTTGCGCGTCCATTTTCTGAGACTTCTAAAGCTGCATCGGTTTTGTTTTGAGCAATTAAAACTCGCTGCAAAATTTCATAGGTACGTGTTTGCTGCTCAAAGATGGAAATTTTCAAATCATTTCGATCAGCTAACTTACCACGTTGAGATTTCCAAACTTCAATTCCCTGCTTTAATACCCTTTCTGCTGCGGAAAGATTTCCCGATTTCCTGAAAGTAGAACCCAAATTATTGAGCGCAGCACCTTCACCAAAACGATCGCCTATTTGTTTGAAGATACCCAAAGCTTGTTGCTGGAAGTCGATGGCTTTTTTTGGTTCTCCCAGAGCATCATACACATTCCCCAAATTTGTGAGGACAGATGCTTCCCCGGAACGCTCACCGATTTCTTTGGCAATTTTTAAGCGCTGTTGGTAGAAGTCTATGGCTTTTTGATAGTCCCCTAAAGCATCATACACTGTTCCTAAATTACCTAACGCCTTGCCAATCCCAGAACGATTACCGATTTTGTTGTCAAGTGCTAAAGCTTGTTGGTAGGATTCAATCGCTTTTTGATAATCTTTGAGGGAACCATAAGCATTTCCCAGATTTGTCAGCGCAGCACTTTCACCGGTACGTTCGCCAATTTGTTTGGAAATTTGTAAACGCTGTTGGTGGAACTCAATTGCTTTTTGATATTCTCCCAAGGAATTGTAAATATTTCCCAAACCACCCAGCGCACCACCTTCACCGGAGCGATCGCCTATTTTTTTGAAGATTGCTAAACTTTGTTGGTGGAAGTCTATTGCTTGTTTGTAGTCTCCTTGGGAATAGTAAGCATTTCCCAAGCTACCGAGTACATTACCTTCACCAGGACGATCGCCTATTTGTTGGAAAACTTTTAAAGCTTGTTGGAGGAACTCAACTGTTTTTTGAGGTTCCCCTAAATCACTATAAGCATTTCCCAAATTATTTAACCTTGTTGCTTGCTGTGCGCGATCGCCAATCTCTGTCGCAATTGCTAAACTTTGTTGATATAACTTAATTGCTTTTTGGTATTCCCCAAGGGAAGAGTAAACAGCTCCTAAATTACCTAGTACAAGACCTTCACCTCGGCGATCGCCAATTTGGGGGAAGATAGTTAAAGCTTGTTGGTAGAAATCAATTGCTTTTGGGAACTCTCCTTGGTAATAATAAACATTTCCCAAATTCAGCAGTGCTTTTCCCACACCGGAGCGATCGCCAAGTTCCTTAGATATTGCTAAACGCTGTTGGTGGAATTCAATCGCTTTTTGGTATTCCCCCAGGGAAAAGTAAACACTTCCTAAATTACTTAAAGCAGAAGCAATACCCGGGCGATCGCCAAGTTCTTTGGCAATTTTTAAACGTTGTTGGTGAAATTCAATTGCTTTTTGATATTCCCCCAGAGCATTGTAAGCAACTCCTAGATTTCCCAGAGAACGACCTTCACCAGCGCGATCACCAATTTGTCTAAAAATTACTAAACTTTGTTGGTGGAAGTCAATTGCTTTGCGATAATCACCGAGAATATAGTAGGCATTTCCCAGATTACCTAGTGCTTGTGCTTCACCTGTCCTATCCTTAATTTGTCGATATATTTGCAGTGCTTTTTCGTAAGACAACAAAGCAGCTTTTAAATTACCTGTTTGGAACTGATCTATACCTTGCTCTAATAGTTGATCGGCTTGATTTTTACGTGCGTCTATCGTCTGCGCGAATACCTTTGATGTATTACTTAAAATAGGCAAATTACCATCAAACGAAGTCGAAAAAATAACTAATAAAAAAATTAACCCATTTAGACTAAGCTTACCTAATCCAACTTTATCAAAACGCATAATCAATAACCCCTCACCATTACAACAAACCAATTGACGTAAAACCAGCCCAATCTTGCGGATTTGGATACTTTTTCATTGTTTCCAATATAGCTTTGCGGAATGCACTCGCTTTATCAGAATTTTTACTGAAATTTTCATAAAATTTAACCATTAAAAATGACGTTGCCTCATCACCAACTTCCCAGAGAGAACCAATAATGCTATCTGCACCAGCCACAAAAAAAGCACGGGAAAGCCCAATTATCCCATCACTAGAGATGCGTCCTAAAGCTGTATTAGCAGCGCTCAATACCACCAAATCTGCTTTGAGAGGCAATTTTTGAATTTCTGCAACTGAAAGCCAGCCATCGTCTTTTGTGGAAGTAGCAAGTGCGATCGCATTTGAGTTATTCAGTTCAACAGCATGGGTTGCCAAATGTATAATTTTTGCTTGGGGCATTTTTTTGACGATAGTTGTTTCTGTTGCTGCATCACCTGTAATTGCTTGTGTTTTGAATATTTTGGCAATGGCTTTTGCTTCTTTCTCCGCACCTGGTATTGGTAATAGTTGCAAGGGTTTTTCTCCTGGCTTTGGGGGTAATTTGGGTGCAGTTGGATTTCCCACTATTAATAATTCATCACTTTTAATATTTGTATTGGTGTTTTTCTGGGTTGAAAATTTTCCTGATTGACGTTTGATTTGGCGCTGATATAGTAAATCTAAGACTTGAATTGATGGTGCTGTATGAATTACATATTTTTCTATTAAATATTTATCATTGTTATCTTGTAATGCAATAAAGGGAACTAGGAACAAATCTCCTTGAGGAATAAAAATTACTCTTCCTTGCGTTTTATCTGGTAATAAATCGGCTATTGGTTCAATTAATATTTGGTGTAATTCTTTGAGATGTAATTTTTGTATATTTACGTTTTGAGGATTTGCGATCGCTTGTGAACAACTGTGTTGTTTCTGAATTAATTTGATAAATGAAAATCTCTGCTTACACCGTCTTGCTTGTAAATTAACCTCGCGCATGGAAATTTCACTGTTTGGTTTGATTACCCAAGTTAATAGTCTTGATTCCTGAATTTGTTTGTTGCCATTGACGATTATCTCGTCGTAGAGAATGGAATATTGAACAATGGTGGCATTTTGGGTTTTCACAACTTGCTTAATCTGTTCTAAATTCAGAGGTAGAGTATTAAAATTATCAGCTTTGAGACTATTTTCCCTAAAAATATATGATGTATCTATGGTAATTCCAAGGCTACATATCAACAGACTCAATATGTAAATAGACAAACTAAAATTAGCTATTTTATAATATTTTTTGGGAGATATAAGATTAGATTTGTGCATATTGGTTAGGGTTTTAATACCTTTGTCAGTTCGCCAGGAGAGATTTTGAATTACTGCGAGCATATAGCCCGCAGATAATATCAAAATATTTATTTACATTAGTTAAATGATTTCAACTTAGGCATTACTGATTTTGTTAATAATATTAAGTGTTGCCTGAGCCATGTCTTTCATGTTATCTTTTTCAAATAGATTTGCTGCTATTTTTAGGTCGACGATCGCACTATTTTTACTTCCTAACGCATAATGAGAGAAACCTCTATATAAATAAGCAAAATGAATAGTATCATCCATCTGAATTGTTTGATCTAAATCTGCTTTAGCTGCTTGATAATTTCTCAATTCATAGTAACTTGCACCTCTACCGAGATAAGCATATTGATTATTCGGCTCGACTTTAATTATCTCGTTAAAAATTTGCAATGCAGCTTGATAATTTTTGTCTTTGAAAAATAAATTAAATCCTTGCTTTAATTTAGCTCTAGTATCTTGATTATTTCCTGTGGCTTGAGCAGGATTTATTTGAGATTCTGTTGGGATTTGATTTTGCTGCAATTTAATTTGAGCATTTGCATGGGGTATGCACACTGTTAAACCAAATACGACGATTACGGATGCGAAACCTTTTAAACTGTTCATTTGATTTTCTCCAATATGATGATAATTTGAGTAATTTGACAATAGTTTACGAGTTTCTGAAATCGAACCCTTTGCTATTCTGATTATTTATACTTCTCAGTCAAAAGGGGGTATGCAGTTTTCAGAAAATGGTGTGTTTTCGTTTCCTATTGTTTTATATCTCTGGCTAATTTAGGGGGTATGCAAAATGGTTTTGAATGAATTTGAATGAATATATCCTGAATAAATAAATTACATAAAAAAGACGTAGTCATACTACGTCTGTACGATTTATGATTTCCTATTTCCTTTTAATTACATAGCTGATTTGGCAAATCCTTGATTAACTGGGACAATTCTGATGAGGGTTTAGGGACAGAATATGCTTGCTGTAATGCATCTGACCATAATCCTTGATCTGCGAAATATTTGGCTTTTAGTAATGCGATCGCTTCTGCACTTTTATTTTTCTGCAATCTTTCCAAAAGTTTTAATTCGCTAGTAATACGATTGCGTTGAGGTGCTTCCATGATTTGGAAGGGAATAAACATTACTGGAGAAGTACTTTCTTGATTTAAAAAGATGAACCATTTATAGGTTTGACCGGGTTTTAAGGGTTCACCTTGATAATTTACACTTTGTTTTCCTGTAACAATTTGAGTATTTAAATATCCTTTACTTTCTAGAGTTCCTACTGCTATTTTTTTTACTTCTGCCACTTTTGCAACTCCCTCACTTTTCTGGGATACTCCATTTTTCCAAATAAATAAAGGTTGAGTATTCCAAATAATTCGATTTTGGGCAGGTGCGTCTGGGGAAATGAGGCAAAGTGTTTGTCCAGGGCGGGAACCTCCTTTACGGGGTTTTATTGGTGGTTCTGGGTCACGCGCTGGTTTAAATATTTTATTCCAAAAGTTGGATGTGGGTGAAATTCTTTGCGAATAAACAGGTTGAACAAGCAAGGAAAATAAACTAATCAAAGTTGTAACTGATAAGGTTGAGATACGTAATATTAATATAGTTCTATTCATAGATTCAGATTTTTTTTTCACAGCAATCAGTCATCATCTAACTTATGATTTACTGTTTTGAAAACAGCAGATACGATGTAGAATCCAAAAGTTGTTATTGGTGACAACAAAGGTACAAGAATAGCAGATGATGAAATGTAAGTTTGTAAGCTAATTAGTGTATAAACTGTAGAACCTACACTTAATAGGATCACCACTTGTCGCTTTTGTTCCGGATTATTACTAAGATATTCTGATGTGAATTTACCTAGTAATATTCCTAAAGCAACCATCCACAAATCGGGAATTGGTATAATCATGCGATTATTAAGGTAGTGATGGGTCATATAGGCATGAACTTCGCCACCTGTGAGTACCCCACGAGTATTATCGGGGTTTTCTTGATTTCTCCAATAACCCATTGCAGCAGGTAACTCGAAATTATCCTCATTATTTTGTCCGGTTCCTGCTTCCTCATAACCTCCTGGTGCAACGATGATGATGTTGCCTTGTAATTTTTCGTGAGATTCTAGTAATTTCCATGCAGGAATATTTTTATACACCTGTTGCGGAGGAATGGAAAAGTCTATAATCGGATGCAACCACATTTGCTGAAGGTTGTAACTAAAAGCTGTTAAGGGTTGTAGTCGCGTTCGTTCTGGTGTCAAAATAGTATTTTCTTTGGCAATATAATTATTAACTTGCTGCCAA
The DNA here is from genome assembly GCF_034931845.1 of Calothrix sp. UHCC 0171. Lineage (NCBI taxonomy): Bacteria > Bacillati > Cyanobacteriota > Cyanophyceae > Nostocales > Calotrichaceae > Calothrix > Calothrix sp. UHCC 0171. The sequence goes on along the minus strand of NZ_JAYGHN010000044.1, from coordinate 21,114 downwards.
AAGTCTTGTCTGCTGTTTAATTGCGGTTTTGGAGAATTTGCGTAGTGTTGTAAGCGTTCGGAAACGGCTAAAAGATAAGCCAAAGCTCTGGGGTTAGAGTTAGATGGATGACTAGGTAATAGTTGCACATACCACCCAGGTAAAATTTCAATTTCTCCGGCTAAACTCCAGTTAGGATTAGCGATTTGAGGATGTACGCTTAACCATTTACCTTGGGAATCGCGGGTTGTGGCAAACACAAAACGTGTCGTTGTTGATGTAGACTTTAACCCAGATTGAAGTGATTTATTCAGAATGCGATCGCGCTCTAAATCTGGTCTATCCAATAAGTAATCGATTCCGACGACAGGTGCTTTTAATTCGACCAGTTTATCAATAATTTGCGCCATGTATTCTCGATTTATTGGTCGTGGACTTAAAATATTAGCTTTCTGAATAGATTCGTTATCAATTTGAACTAAAATTACATGGGGATTTCTATTTACTGGTTCTTCAACTTGATTTGTCAAGTTACGATAGATTGCTTGCACTAAAACCCGTTTTTCTAATAACCAAGTTTGTACCGGAATTTGTAAACTAATTAATGCTAAAGCTGAGATTATGGCTGCTTCTAATGGTGTTGGTTTTAGTCTTTTAAGATATTGTTTAAATCCAAAGGGTTCCAGACGAAATAAAGGTGCTGATGGATGACGAAATAAGGAAGGAATTAAATAAGCACTAGGGTAAGTTAGATTCTTTTCAAGTTTGAGATAATCACATGCTGCTAATAATGCTTGATGAACATCTTGGTATTGAGCAACATTATTTAAAAACTGCACAAATATTTCTTCGGCAACGCGATTATGTATCGGTTCCCGCATAATAGCAACTTGATTTAAACCTAATTCAACTAATTTATTCGCAATACTTAATCCATCACAGGAGTTGAATAAAGCAAACTTTAATCCCTGTGCGATCGCTGTCGCTAATGGTTTTTCAATTTCACTTAAACTAATAGTAGCATTGGGCGCTATTGATATTTGTCCTCCTGTTAAGTTTGTTTCTCTACTATGTCCAGCAAAAAATAAAATATCCCATCCCTGAACACTTGTTAATTTATTTACTATTTCGGATTTTAATTTTTGGATATCTGTACCTTCTCGCCAAGAAATTAAATCAACTTTAATTAGTTTTTGCAATGCTAAAATAGCTTGCTTCTCTTTTTCAAAACTTAGCCCACTGTCATCACCAAAAATAGCTAAAATTCTGATTTTGCCGGGAGTTTTCTTGATATTTTTGATATCTTGATGAATATTTAGCGGTTGACGAGAAATAGATAGTTTAGTTGTCAAAGATTTGCTATTAATTTCCCATGCTTCCCAAGGTAAACGTGTTAATTCTGGAGTATTACAACTAATAAAGATATCTGTATAAACATCTGTAGAGGTGTGTTTATATTTACTTGTATTCGGATTATTTATATTTTGACTATTAAAATTATTTGCAGTCAAAATCGAGCGAATATCATATAATTCTTTACCACGTAACCATTGATGAAATTCACATAAAAGTTTTGCTTCTGCTTGGACTAATTGTGCTTGCCAATCCACCGGAGGAGGTGCAACAACACCTGTATTAATCACTTTTCCACGTAATTCTTGACTGTAAAAATTATGGTAAATACTTTGCCAATTTTTATAATCAGAAATGATATTTTCAGGATAGTGAAGTTCAGCAGTGAGTGTTTGATTCTGATTCCACGAAAGTTGGAATAAGCATTTTTTCTCAATTTTTTGTACTTGCAGATAAAATTTAGCCATTATTCCCCACACTTAACTTGATTAACCAGCTTGTCTAATGTCAAATGCAAAGGGTGATAACGTCACCTCAACTCCATTTGCTATACTCACACTGGCAATAAACTTTTCATCCCAATTACCAGCTACAGCAGTAAACAAGTAGGAATTAAGCTGTTGTGGATTTACCTGCTGTTCTGTCAAAATACCAGTGCGATCGCTCAAACGAAATTGTAAATTATGAGGTAAAGTATTTGGTGCAGGTGTACCCAAAATTAATACTAAACTCCACATATTCGGGTCATTTTCTGTTGATGAATTCCACGCAACAGCATATATTCTTAATGGATTTCCAGCTAAATTAAAATTATGATGTCCGCATCTTGCAACTGTCGGAATCTCCACACCTTGGGTTTGTAGCTGTGATTTAATTACTGCAAATTCTTCTACTGGACTACGGAATTCTCTTGCAGGTGTTAAATTTAATAATTGCCAAGATAGTGATTCTCCAATTTCATCTAATTCATCCCACAACCAACGTCCTAAGTTGAGCGCAGGTTGGGTAATTAATTTAATTAAATCTAATAAATATGTTTTCTCAGAAGCTAGATTTGCTATTTCTAAATTATTGTTTTGCAATTTATATATCCATTCCAACAACTCAGGAAAATTTAAAATCACACTCCCTTGCTGCCAATTTAAAACTTGCCATAATTCTATTTCTGATGTTTGTAATTGAGGTAATAATCTCACCAATTCATTTTCAATCGCTGCTAATTGTTGTTGACGATTTTCCATTAATGCAGGTAAGGGAATTGCTTCTGATTCTACAGCACGTAAATATAGTAATAAATTATTGGGGTCTTTTTCAAACCAATTTAAAGGTATTTTATATGTCCAATCTGCTTGAATATCGAGACTGGATAAAGATGTGAGATTGTCTCTTAGTTGTTGATAATTCATAACTCCTCGAACAATCCCAGACTCTTGCTCTTCTAATATTTCTATCAGCACATAAAAATGGGGAATAAATTCAGATAATTCAATAACTAATCTTGGTAAACTTACTTGCTCATCAAATAGACTCTCAAGAGTAATCAAACATATTTTAAATTGACCAACTTGTAAATTGGTAACAACAGGAAATACATTTGCTAGTTCTGGTTTTGCAATAGTTGATTCTTGCCAATTAACTGTGAGGTGATTATCACGTTCTTCCAGCCACTTTGTAAAAGTAAATAATCCCAAAGCATTTAAATAGGTTTGCCATTGACGGGATTCATCTGGTATTTGAGAACTTAATGCGATCGCTTTTTCAATCTCTTCTGTTTCTAGACTCAGAGATTCTGTTGGTAAACGTTCAAATTCAAGTGACATTGGTAAAATATACATAATATTAAGAAAGAAGAATTACAAAAAAATAATACTTTTGTACTAAAGTGCAACTACAAACCTAGTTTTGATTATCTAAATGTCTACAAAGTCTTTGAGAAAAAGTACTAATTTCACAATAATTTTTCATACTTGCAGCTTCAATTTCTGCTTGAGATATTATATTTATAACTTGTTCATCTAGTACTTCTGTAATTTGAGATTCTAAAATTTTCAGTTGTTTTGGAGTTGAATATTTTTGTGCTAGTTCCATAACTCTATCTTGCAATTTTACTAAAGTTTCTCGGTGGATATCAGCACGAAACTCCTTAAGTTTTAATAAGCGAGCTACAGCATCTTGGGCACGTAAACCTAACTGCTGGGCAATTTTACCCATTGATAATCTTTGACAGTGAAATAATTGTAATGCCATAATAAATTGATTCGCTTTGTCTATATCTTTCTTTTTCAGTTTTGCCAGCCGCGAATCAATGACAGTATTCAAGGCATTATCTAGACAACTTATCAGATGACAACGATAATTTTTCAAAAATTCTTTCTTCTCGTCAAATTCCTCTCTTTCAATAATAATATTTTTTGAGTTAGTATCAGCAATCTGTTGGATAAAAGTAGAGTTTTCATATAATTCTGCATCTAGAGATACTGTTTTAAAGGAATTATTTCTGATATGAAGCCGATACTCTCGCAGCCGTTCTGCTAACTTTTCTAATTTCTGCATAACTACTTTTGTCGATAAATTAGTTAATGAATTATCAATATTTTGTCTTTGCAAAACTTCTACAATTGCCTGTAATTGTTCAATATTAGGTGCTTTACATCTACCTAATGATTTTCGTTCAGCACGTTGAAGAAATCGTTCGGCACGATAAATTTTGTGATAAGCTGACAGTAATTTTTGTGTTTGCTCAATTTCTATACTTGTTAAATAATGAAACTCTCCTAAAATTTTTGGTAGCTGTTGAATTTTAGTATCATTAAGTATTGCCCAATCACTTACCAAATATAAACCACACTCTAATAAATATTTATTGAGTTCTCTATGCTGTCTGACCTTTCGACTCGTCCAAGTAATAAGACTACTTTTATCTGGATCAAAAGTTGCTAATATTTCTCTACCAAGACATTCATAAGTATCTGATGTTTGTAAACTACCATCATCATCGAGAACATATATTAACAAATCATGAATTGTAAACCCATGAAAATTACCAAATTGCTGCTCTAGTGATAGGCAAGTTTGCTCAATTTGCCAAGAAATAAAGCAGAGTAAACAACGCTGGGCAACCAGATTCAATCGACTTGAAGTATCTTGAGACAATTCGAGTAATCGCTTTTGGATAATGATATCTGATTCGGAATTAATATTAATAAATTCGGCAGACATCTCAGTAAAAAATATCTTCGCCACCTCGATTTCTTTGAGTTTGCGTCTCCCATCGCTACCGAGCATTATCAGAGTGTAGTATTTTAGCTTGCTCATTTCACCATTTACTTATAATTATGATCTTGGACTTATCTACCCCCATATATTTCTAGATATTTATCAGCTGATGTGCGGCTAAATTGTATAAGGCGAAAACGTCAAATTACTGTAGTGCCAAGAGAAGTTTCCGGGGAGATGTTCTTCACGGAAAACTCCGGGGACGGAAAGCCCGCGTCTAATATACAAATTAAATGCACCACAGCTTATCACTGTCATTGATTCTTAATTCTCAAGATATTGGGGGTATGCAGTTAATATACTCAATTTTTACATTGGCTCTCACGATAAATGTGGTTTATCCTCAAACTTCTGAATTCCTTAACTTTTCTACATCGACAGTCCAACAAGCAAGCTATATAAATATAGAACTGATCGGAATGAATTTATAATTAAAAGGCAGGTACACCCGTGCAAAAACTGACTTCATCCTATGAATATCATGTTGGCGGTCGTTTACCTGTTGATGCACCGAGTTATGTGGTACGCCATGCTGATGATGAACTGTATAATGCTCTCAAGGCGGGTGAGTTTTGCTATGTTCTGAATTGTCGGCAAATGGGAAAATCAAGTTTGCGGGTACAGGTGGCGAAACGATTGCAAGCAGATGGGATTATTTGTACAACGGTGGATTTATCGGGAATTGGGAACAGCAATATTACAGCCGCTCAGTGGTATGCAGATATAATTATGCGGTTGGTGCGGAGTTTACGATTATCGGAGCAAATTAATGTCCGCAATTGGTTGGCACAAAGACAAGATTTTTCCCCTGTGGGACGCTTGGGGGAATTGCTGCAATCGGTGCTACCGGAGTTAATTGAGCAACCGATAGTGATTTTTTTCGATGAGATTGATAGCACTATTAGTTTACCATTTAATACGGATGACTTTTTTGCCCTGATTCGAGCTTGTCACGAACACAAACGTTTGACTTTTGCCCTGTTGGGAGTAGCCACACCTTCCGATTTAATCACAGATAAAACCCGTACACCCTTTAATATTGGACGTGCGATCGCTTTAAATGGATTTAATTTGCACGAAGTCCAACCATTAGAACTGGGTTTAGCAGATAAAATCGATCATCCCCAAGCTGTGTTGAGTCAAATACTTGCTTGGACGGGGGGACAACCGTTTCTGACCCAAAAATTATGTCAATTGGTAGCACAGTATGGGAAAAAGGGAACAGGGGAAGAAGGAAATATTTATGGGAACGCATCTCCATATTTGCAAAAGTTGATGCGGGATATCTTGACGCAACCAGAGGAAATAGCGGAACAAGTAGCTGCAATTGCGCGATCGCATATCATAGATAATTGGGCTGCCCAGGATGAACCACCCCATTTACGCACAATACGCGATCGCTTACTGGTTTCGGAACAACGTGCAAGTCGATTACTGGGTTTATATCTACAAATTTTACAAAACGGTGACGTTCCCGCAGATGATTCCCCGGAACAAATTGAGTTATTATTGTCCGGGTTGGTTGTCAAAAAACAAGGTAATTTACAGGTTTACAATCGGATTTATCAGGAAGTATTTAATTTAGAGTGGGTGGAAAAGCAATTAAAGCAATTACGCCCCTACGCAGATTTACTTAATAGTTGGGTAGCATCAAATTATGAAGATGGCAACTATCTACTACGAGGACAAGGGCTTTTAGATGCTCAAATTTGGGCAAAGGGAAAAAGTTTAAGTAACCTAGACTATCGCTTCTTGGCTGCAAGTGAGGAACTGGAGAAACGAGAAGTACAAACTGCTTTGATTGCATCGGAACAAGCAAATCAAATTCTGCTGGATGCGGAAAAACAAGCAAAAAATACAATTCGTCGGGGTTTGCAGGGACTATCGGTGGTGTCTGTAGTCGCTTTGACGTTGTTGGGAATATCTAGCTTACTGATGTGGCAAACAACACAACAACAAAAACAGGTGAATTTAGGTGAAATTAAAACCTTAGCCATCTCCTCAGAAGCCGCATTTACTTCTCAACAAAGCTTTGATGCTCTAGTGTCGGGTTTAAAAGCTGGGATCAAATTACAACAAATCGGTTGGAAAAACGGGGATTTACATTTGCGATCGCAGATTGATAAAACGCTGCGTCAATCGCTGTATTGGGTACGGGAAGAAAACCGTCTCATCGGTCACGGTGATTTGGTGACACGGGTAAAATTTAATCCCGACGGCAAGACTTTAGCAAGTGCTAGTTGGGATAAAAGTATCAAAATTTGGCAGCGTGACGGGAAATTATTGCAAGCTCTCCGGGGACATACGGATGCAGTATGGAGCATTAATTACAGCTATGATGGGAAATTATTAGCAAGTTCCAGTCGGGATAAAACCGCAAAAATTTGGCGTGTTGCTGATGGCAAAGAATTAGTCACCCTACCTAACAAAGATTGGGTTGCCTGTGTCGGATTTAGCCCCGATGGTCAGATGGTGGCATCAATGGAATGGAATGGTACAGTCCGTCTGTGGAATTTACAGGGAAAACTATTAAAATCCTTCAAAACTCATAGCGCTCCTGTGGTTGCCATCCACTTTAGCCCCCAGGGTGACAGCATTGCCACAGCGAGTCGGGATGGTACTGCCAAAATTTGGAGCCTGGATGGTAAGGAATTAGCGACATTACGCGGACATCAGGATTGGGTAATGTATGTTAATTTCAGTCGGGATGGTAAAAGTTTAATTACAGCTAGTCGCGATCAAACCGCAAAACTCTGGAATTTACAGGGAGGGGAACTCGCAACCTTACAAGGACATGAAGATGCAGTTGGTAGTGCTGTTTTTAGTCCCGACGGTGAAATAATTGCTACCGCAGGTTGGGATCGAACTGTAAGAGTATGGAACCTTCAGGGAGAACAATTACAGGTTTTGCACGGACATCAAGATGCTGTTTGGGGTGTAAGTTTTAACCAGGATAGCAAAACCCTTGTCAGCAGTGGTGAAGACGGAACCGTAAGACTTTGGAACTTGCAAGGGTTGAATATTGGTGCAGATATGACTCTCCAAGCTTGGCGTAAAAACCTTGGTGAAGCAGCTTCTGTCAGTAGTAATTTTAGCCCCAAAAGTCAAATTTTGGGTACAACAGGAAGGTCGAATACTGCCACACTGTGGAAATTACTAGATGGAGAAACGGGATACATCCCATCTTCATTGAAGCATATTGCATCTCTGCAAGGTCACAGCGACACCTTGAGAAGTTTAGAATTTAGTCCAGATGGGAAAACAGTTGTCACCGCTAGTCGAGATAAAACCGTCAAATTATGGAATTTAGCTGGAAAAGAATTGGTGACATTACAAGGACATAATGCAGATGTGAGAAGTGCTGTATTTAGTCCCGACGGTCAAACCATTGCAACTGCAAGTTGGGATAATACGGCAAAATTGTGGAATTTAGCTGGTCAGGAATTGGTGACATTGCAAGGACATGAAGCTGGGGTGAGAAGTGTTAATTTCAGTCCTGATAATCAAGTTATTGTTACTGGTAGCGAAGATGGAACCGCGAAAATATGGAACCGACAAGGTAAAGAATTAACGACATTGCGAGGACATGAAGATGGAATTATCGTTGTCAGGATTAGTCCTGATGGTCAAATAATTGCCACAGTGAGTAAAGACAATCGGATTAAATTATGGAATTTCCACGGTAAATTATTACAAACCATATATTGCCATGAAGGTGCAATCAATAGCTTAATTTTCCATCCAAATAGTAAAACCTTTGTCACCGCAAGTGAAGATAAAACCATGAAATTATGGACTTTAGATGGAAACGTCCTGCAAACCTTTGGGGGACATCAAGCTGGGATCAAAAGTGTTAGTTTGAGTCCAAATCACAAGCTTTTAGCCTCTTCCGACTCCTTGGGGAATGTAATTTTCTGGAATTTAGACTTAGATTCTCACCCAGATAAATTATTTAAGGAGGGTTGTGATCGCATTCGGAATTATCTGCACCATAGCGGGAATGTGAAAGAGGATGAGAGGGGATTGTGTGATGGGATTGGTAAAATATCTAATTAGATTACCTAGTGGTCTGTCAAGTTAATTTTGGTAGATATTTGGTAGTGCTGGCATCCTGCCTGCGTTTGAGTTATAAAAAAATATATCTATCATTTTTATTTTGACAGACTACTAGTAGCGTACTACATAATTGAAAATAAGTCAGATATCCAGACCTAATTATTTTAACATTTGACTCAGCGATCGCAAATATATCATGCTACATCTGGTAGTTCTATTTCTACTTTCCTCAAAGGGGGATAATAATATCCGCAAATTGTAATTAACATGGTGATTAATCCCATCAAAATAAACATTAATCCAATCCCTCTTCCTGTCCCAATACCTATTATTTTTCCCATACTTCCAGCTAGCAAACCATTAGCAGACATTAATGGTTCAAAAATTTTATCAGCAAGGGGTCCAGCCACTAAATAAGCGATAGGAAAAGATATTCCCGTCACTCCACCGATTAAAGCAAAGACTCTACCTTGAACATCATGGGAAACTTTCTTTTGCAAGATAAATCGAGTAGAACTATTGATGATTGTCCACGTAAAAAAGAATAAAAATGCTGCTAAGGCTGAGAGGATGACAGAGGTTTTTAATCCGGCTGCCAAAATTGATAATCCACCTAAAAATTGAAAGATAAATATGCTATTAATTTTCTGTTTTGCTCCTCGATGAATAATAATTAATAGACTACCAAGTAACATCCCAATTCCACCGATAGACATGATACTTCCTAAAGCTGTTGGGGAGGCAAAGGATAATACTAATGGGGTGATTAATACTTGAACTACTCCTAACCCTAAATCAGTGACAGCAGAGAAGATTAGTAATCCCAGTAATCCCTTTCTCTTGAATACATATTTACAACCATAGATCATCTCTGTGAATAATGAGCTATTACCTATTTTTTTGTTCATGCTTCTTTTGTCATCTGGGAAGTGAATATTAATGAGGATTAAAAAAGAGAAAATAAAGCTGATAAAGTCAATCAGAATAATACCTTGTAGCTGGATATTTATTAACAAAACACCAGCTAATACAGGTGAAATTAGTTGAGGTAAAGCTTCTCCCAATTCAATCATGCCATTCGCACGACTTAAAAATTTTTTGGGAACTATCAAGGTCGTAGCAGCATTATAAGCTGGCCATTGAAAAGCACTAAAACTAGCACTAGTAATTGTCACTAAATATATATGCCAAATTTCTAGATGATTGGTAAGTAGTAGTAAAAATAACAATAGTGTACTAATACCTGCACCCGAATCGGCAATAATCATTACCCAACGACGTTGCCAACGGTCTACCACAGCACCAGCCACAGGAGAAATTATCACCCGTGGAATGGTCGCAAATAAAGAGATTAGGGCAAATTGAGTTACTGAGCCTGTATCTTGATATACCCACACACCCAAGGCAAAGTTAGTTAATCCAGAACCAGTCAGGGAAGCTACTTGTCCCAACCATACAAGTATAAAAGTTTGCATATTTTTGACAGTTAGGGGTTGAATCATTTTACGCAACTCCCACAATTTGAACTTGATTAATACAAGCTTTGAGTTTTTCAGCTAATACTTGAACGTGAGGTTCACTTAACATTGTGTGATGATTTCCGGGAACTGTGTAAATTTCAATTGCTTGAGAGGTAATTTTATTCCAACCCCATGTTATATCTGTAGGAATAAAAGTATCTTCTGTATCATCTTCTTTGGCTTGAAAAAGTGTAATTTTTAGAGAATAAATATCTGCGGATAAAGGGTTAAATGAATAACTCATTCCGGCTTGAACATTAGCATCAAAAACTTCGATTAAACCCCGAATTTGCTCAGTTGTACTGTCGTTAAATTGCTCCCTAAGATAATTTAATTGTTCCTCAAAATTAAGTTTTTCCCAGGTTTGGTAATCAACTTCTAATTTTTGACCAGACAAACGTTCCACAACACGAATTATGTGCTTAAGTCTAATTTTTGCATCCAAATAAAAATCTTTTGGTTTATTGATTTCAATGGGAGCAAAGTTGTCTAAAACAGCCAATAAAGCGACTTCATGACCTTGTTGTTGTAATTGTTTAGTCATTTCCAATGCAATATTACTTCCAAAGGAATAACCACCGAGAATATAGGGTCCTTGAGGCTGTACAGTTTGCATGGCTTGTATATAGTCGGCAGCCATATCTTCTATTTGATTGTGAGGTATTGATTTACTGTCTAATCCTCTTGCTTGGAAGGTATAAAAGGGTTGTTCTGAACCTAAATAATCAGCTAATTTATAGAAATATAAACCGTTACCACCCACTCCAGGAACACAGAATAAAGGTGTTTGAGAGCCATTTTTGTTAATAGCTACTAAGGTGGAATTGGATAAGGAATTTGTTTGTTGACTAAGGGTATTTGTAATTTGTGCAATTGTCGGATTTTGCAGGATTGTTGCTAAGGGTAAATTGATGCCGAAATGTTGTTGAATTTGAGCCATTAAACGCACGACTAAGAGTGAATGTCCTCCCAGATTAAAGAAGTTATCTTGAATGCCGATGGGTCGAACATTTAATATTTCTTCCCAGATATTTGTGAGTTGTAATTCTACTTCATTTCTGGGAGTAAGAAAGTCATCGGAAATATAAATTTCTGATTTTTCTGGTGCAGATAATGCTTTGCGATCTACTTTTCCATTCGGAGTGAGGGGGAGATTTTCTAGCTGCACAAAAGCAGATGGAATCATGTAATGAGGTAATTTTTCTTGTAGTAATTGATGTAGTTTTTTGTTCTGAAAAGTCTGTGATTTTTCAGGAACAATATAAGCAACTAAATTTTTATTTCCTGTTTCATCTTCACGGACGATTACTGTTGCGGAAGCCACAGTGGGATGTTTGACAATTAAGGCTTCAATTTCTCCCAGTTCAATTCGGAAACCACGAATTTTAACTTGATGATCAATGCGTCCCAGATACTCAATATTACTATCTGGTAAATAACGCGCTAAATCCCCCGTTTTGTATAATTTTGGAGACCTTATCGATGGAGATGTTACAGATTGAGACGTTATATATAACCTCTCTATAATATGATTAAATGGATTATCAATGAATCTTTCTTGGGTGAGTTCGGGACGATTTAAATAACCCCTCGCAACACCAGCACCACCGATATATAATTCACCAACAACTCCAATGGGAACTGGTTGTAATTGGCTATCTAAAATGTATAATTCAGTGTTAGCGATAGGACGACCAATAGGAATATTTCCTCCAGGAAAGCTTTGTTTTTTAACTTCGTAAATACAGCATCCAACTACAGTTTCTGTGGGACCATATTCGTTAATTAGTTTAGTTAAGGGTGCTTTTTTTTGCCAAAAATTAGTGACTTTTTCTGATAGGGCTTCTCCACCAATAATAAATGCTTGAGCTTGAATATTTACCTCTTGATTAGCCAATAAATGACTGAGCATTTCCAAATGAGCGGGAGTTATTTTTACTAAACTAAATTTAGTTCCGGAACATAAAGCTTGTTTGAGTTCTTCAATCTCATTTTCTTCCGGTAAAAGCACTACTTTACGTCCTATCAATAGGGGAGAAAATAAACTGGTAATAGTAGCATCAAAACCAATAGAAGAGTTGACGGTGGAACCTTCTCCAGCAGCAACATTATAGGCTTTTGTACACCAACTTAGATAATTTACCATCCCACTGTGGATAATCATTGTTCCTTTGGGTTTACCTGTGGAACCAGAGGTATAAATGATGTAAGCTAAGTTGTCGGGTTGTACTTGACTATTGGGGTTATCTTCAGGGTAATCCGCAAATTTTTCCCAATCTTGATCCAAACAAATTGTTTGTGCTTGGTGTTGAGGAAGTTTTGCTAAAAGTTGGTTTTGAGTTAATAGAATGGGTAATTGGGAATCCGTTAGCATATAATCCAAACGTTCTGAAGGATAGGTCGGATCAAGGGGTACATAAGCACCACCTGCTTTGAGAATTGCTAACAGTCCTACCATCATTTCTAAGGAACGATTTAGACAAATTCCTACCAATACTTCTGGTTTTACTCCTAATGTCTGTAGATGGTGTGCTAGTTGATTTGCACGGTTATTTAATTCTTGGTAGGTTAGTTGTTGATTTTCAAATACTATTGCTACTGCATTTGGTGTTTTTTCAACTTGTTCCTCGAATAATTGATGGATACATTTATCTTGAGGATATTCAGTTTGAGTATCATTCCATTCCACTAATAATTGATATTTTTCATCTGCGGTCAGGAATGGAATTTCGTCTAATTTTTGCTGAGGATTTTCGGTGATAGCATTTAATAAATTTTGGAAATTATCAGCCATACGAGTGATAGTTTCCCCATCAAACAAGTCGGTGTTATACTCCCAATCAGCTGTTAATCCATTTGATGTTTCATCTATTGACAGGGTTAAATCAAACTTAGCAGTTGTATTTTGTTGTTTGAATGGAGTTAATGTTACATCTGGTAATTGTAACTCACCCATTGCTGTATTTTCCATTGCAAACATCACCTGAAACAATGGTGAATAACTCAAAGAACGTTCCAAGTGTAAAGCTTCAACTACCTGCTCAAAGGGAACATCTTGATGCTCATAAGCTTTCAGCATCATTTCCCTAACTTGGGTCAGTAACTCCGTAAAACTCGGATTATTCTCCAAACAATTCCTGAAAACTACAGTATTCACAAAAAAGCCAATTAATGGCTCTAATTCACTGCGATCGCGATTAGCAATTGGGGAACCAATGAGAATATCGGATTGACCACTATAGCGATATAGTAAAGTGGCAAATGCCGCTTGTAAAGTCATAAATAAGGTAGTACCAGATTCTTGACTTAAAGCTACTAATTTCTCTTTGAGTTGGATATCTAAATCAAAGATTTGAGTGTCTCCCCGGAAGGTCTGTACCGCAGGACGGGGACGGTCAGTTGGTAGTTCTAATAATTTTGAACAACCTTGTAATTGCTGTTTCCAATAATTAAGTTGTGTTCCGATTTTCTCCTCACTTAAATACTGTTTTTGCCAAACAGAAAAATCTGCATATTGAATCGATAATTCCGGTAATGGAGAAGGTTTATCAAGATAAAATGCTTGGTAAATAATCGATAACTCTTCGATTAATATACCGATTGACCAACCATCAGAAATAATGTGATGCATTGTGAATAACAAGACAAATTCTGATGGAGATAATTTTAAAACTGTTAATTGCAGCAAGGAACTATTTTCTAAATCAAAGATTGTTTCGGCGGCATTTTTTACTAATTGTGATACTTGTATTTCACGTTCTAATACCGATAATTTATGTAAATCAATTACAGGTATTTCTAAAGTAAATTCGGAGCGAATGATTTGGACTGGTTTGTCGTCAATAAATTTGAAGTTGGTGCGTAGTATTTCATGTCGTCGAATAATTTCTGAAAATGCTTTTTCCAGAGTAGTAATATTGAGGTTACCTGTAATTCTGATTGCACAAGGCATATTGTAAGTAGTATTTTTTCCTTCTAATTGATTGAGAAACCATAATCTTTCTTGTGCTGAAGACAGAGGTACATATTGATTGTTTCGAGGAACTTTGGGAATAACTTGTTGTTGATAATCTTGTAAAAAGCTGATAATTTCAACTTTTCGTTGAGTTAATTGAGAATGAATTTCTGGTGTTAAGACCCCTTGGGGAGCATTGCAGCGTAATTTATCACCTTCTATCCATAATTTGATGTCTTGTTTAGCTATATCTAACAAAAATTCTTGAATAGATTTCATAGTTCAATTTCCTCACGATTTTCTAATTTATGAGTTGGAATAGCTTGTAATTCTTGGACTAGTGGTGAATAGCTGTTGTCAATAATTGTGGATAAATTAGCAATTGTTGGTTCTTCAAAAATATTTCTCAGAGAAACATCGATTGCAAAAGCTTGTTTGACTCTAGACATTACTTGGGTAGCGAGTAGAGAATGTCCACCTAGCTCAAAGAAGTTGTCATAAATTCCCACTTTTTCAATGTTTAATACGGAAGTAAAAATATCTGCAAGTATTTCCTCTGTAGGATTTCGAGGTGGAACATATTCTAATTCTTTAATTATTTCTCTATCCGGTAGAGGTAATGCTTTATAATCGACTTTTCCATTAGGAGTTAAGGGAAATACATCGAGAACTACAAATGCACTAGGAACCATATAATTTGGTAATTTCTGCTGCAATTCCAAGTGCAATTGTTGAGTATCAATAATATGGGAATCAGCAACTATATAAGCAACTAATCGTTTCTGAGTCGGATTATCTTCTCTTGCAATCACTATTGCTTGTTTAACTTGGGAATGGGTATTTAGAACAGATTCAATTTCTCCCAGTTCGACACGGAAACCGCGAATTTTAACTTGATTATCAATGCGTCCGACAAATTCAATATTTCCATCTGGTAAATAACGTCCTAAATCCCCGGTTTTGTATAATTTAGAATTACCAAAAGGATTATCAATGAATTTTTCTTGGGTTAATTCGGGACGATTTAAATAACCTCTAGCGACACCATTACCACCGATATACAACTCACCGACAACACCTACAGGTACTGGTTGTAAATTATTGTCTAAAATATAAACTTGGGTATTAGCAATTGGACAACCAATCGGAACACCACCAGTTTGATTTTCTGTCTTTCGCAAATCCGGTTCATAAATTGTCGCTGTAATTGTCGCTTCCGTCGGACCATAAGCATTGAGTAATTTGATATGTTGACCTACGTATTTATGCCAGAGTGCAACTTTTTCCCATTTTACTTGTTCGCTACCGACAACCACTAATCTTAAACAGTTGGGGAGAAAATATTCCGATTGGGATAAATCCAAAACCCATTCATGCCAAAATGCAGCAGGTAAATTTAATACCGTTAAACCTTGCGATTTAATCAATTCCACTAAATCTGTGAAAGTCGCAAACATTTCCTGGGGACGTAATACTACTGTTGCACCACTTAACCAAGAAGGGAAGATTTCCTCAATTGCAACATCAAAACTTAAAGCTGCAAATTGTAGAACTTTGTCTGAGGATGTGAGATGGAATTTTTGCGCGATCGCACTGCTATGATTAACTAGGTTTTGATGGGTGACTAATACTCCTTTGGGTTTTCCGGTGGAACCGGAGGTATAAATGACATACCCCAGATTGTTTGCTTGAACATTGGATAAGATGTTGTTTGTACTGTGATGAGAAATTTCATCCTTTTGTGTATCTATACAGATAACTTTGATTTCATGGGTAGGTAATTGGGTAAGGAGATTCTCGGTGGTTAATAAAATTGACATTCCAGAATCCGACACAATATAATCCAAACGTTCTTGAGGATAAGTCGGGTCAAGGGGTACATAAGCACCACCTGCTTTGAGAATTGCTAATAGTCCTACCATCATTTCTAAGGAACGATTTAGACAAATTCCTACTAATACTTCTGGTTTTACCCCTAATGTTTGTAGGTGATGTGCTAGTTGATTTGCACGGTTATTTAATTCTTGGTAGGTTAGTTGTTGATTTTCAAATACTACTGCTACTGCATTTGGTGTTTTTGCAACTTGCTGCTCAAATAACTCATGGATACATTTATTTTGGGGATATTCAGTTTGAGTATCATTCCATTCCACTAATAATTGATGATGTTGGGATTGGTTGAGTAAGGGTAGATTAGCAAGAGATTTTTGGGAATTAGCTATAGTTTCTCTCAACAATGTTTGAAAAAGTTCCAGAAAGCGATGAATAGTGCTGTCATTAAATAAATCAGTATTGTAGTCAAAATCAAAAACCAATTTCCCATTTATTTCGCTGACATTGAGACAAATATCATGGTCTACGAAACTAAGGGGTTGAGGTAATAAACTAGTTTCAACTCCAAACATTTTTGGCACAGCTAAAGGTCGATTCAAGTTAAATATGGCTGTCACCAAAGGAGATATATTTTCATTCCTGGATATTTTCAGTTTTTCAATTAACCTCGCAAATGGATAATCTTGGTGAGTGTAAGCATTTAATAATTCAGTTTTAGTTGCTTGCAAATGCTGAGAGAAATTTAAATCCCCATCAATGTAACTTCTAATTGCTAATAGATGAGAACAATAACCGACAAGACTTTCACTACCTTTAAATCTGCCCGCAGCCGGAACACCAACCACAATATTTTCTTGACCTGTTAATCTGTACAATAAAGTTGTATATACAGATAATAAAGTCATCAATAATGTGCAATTATTATCTTTACTAAACTGCTTGATATCCGAGAATAAATTAGTATCAAGTTGAATAGTTTGTCGATTTCCTTTATAAGTCTTCCTTGCTGGACGAGGGCGGTCTGTAGGTAAGTCTAGAATTGAATTTTCATCTGGGAATTTTTCTAACCAATAAGACTCATGAATTTGCATTTCTGGAGTGGAAATTTGTTGTTCTTGCCACTTAATATATTCTCGAAATTGCATAGGTTGTTTGAGTCTAGTATCAAAATTTTGACATTCTGCTGAATACAAAGTAGCCAATTCTTGCAGAATTATTCCCATCGACCAACCGTCAACAATAATATGATGTGCTGTGAATACAAGTAAGTGGTGTTTTTCTGTTAATTTCAGAATATGAAAACGGAATAAAGGAGCTTGATTTAAGTCAAAAGCCGCTAAACTTTCTTTGTGAAACCACTTATCCAATTGATATTGACAGTCTTCTTGATTCAGATAAGAGAAATTAATGACAGGAACCTCAATTTCCAAATTAGGTAAGATAGACTGAAAATCTCCTTCATCGCTAATACTTGTTCGCAAAGCATCATGACGATTTACTAAACTTTGTACCGCTTGATGCATTGCATCTAATTGAAACTCACCCTTTAATTCTGCGGTAGCCGAAAGATTATAAGCTAACGAACCATCATCCCCCATTTTCGCTAAAATCCAAAGTTGTTTTTGTGCTTCCGAGAGGGAAATTTTCAATTCTTCTTCTCTTTCTTCTTCTACTTTGTATCCTTTACATACTCTGCGGTTTATTTCTTTTAAATTAGACTCTAAAGATTGATTTTGACTAATATAATTTGCCAAAGCCTCAAGAGTTGTTAACTCTTCAAATAACTGCCGAAGTTCAAGTTTAATGCTAAAGCAGTTTTCCACAGCCTCAGCAGCTTCAGCTAATACTAAAGAATCAGCACCCATTGCCATCAAAGATTGATGAATACCAACTTCGGCAAAATCTATTCGTAATAAACTGGCGACAATATGGCGCAATTTGACTTGAATTTTCTCTAACTCTGGAGATAATTTGATTATTTCATTTTCCTGTTTTTTATCTTCTATTTCCTGTTTTAAAGCATCCAAATCTACCAGCAAATTACGAAACTCCGATTTATGATCAGGACTCTTACTCCAATCCCAAACAAGATTTAAATCCCCAGCCAGAAAACCAGCCCGACAAGCACGACGGCGAATTTTACCACTAGAAGTTTTGGGAATACTTCCGGTTTTTAAAAGTAAAATAGTATGAACTTGTAACTCATGTTCCTCCCCAACAGCCTGTAAAATATGTTTGGCGATCGCATCACCATCTAACTTTCGTAAATACTCACGTTCGATCTCACAAGCAACTACCAATTGTTCCTGTCTATTCATCTCCACAGAAAACGCCGCACTCGCACTAGATTTTAATGCTGGATGACTCTTTTCTACAGTTAATTCAATATCTTGGGGGTAATAATTACGTCCGCGAATAATAATTAAATCCTTCAATCTACCAGTGACAAATAATTCCCCATTCTGCAAGAAACCTAAATCACCACTTCTTAAAAAAGGACCTGTTTGTGTATCTGCTAAATAAGCAAAAAAAGTAGCTGCTGTTTCTTCATTTTTTCGCCAATATCCTTGAGCAACACTTGCACCCCTCACCCAAATTTCACCAACTTGATTATCAGAACAGCGTTGCAATGTTTCCGGATTAACTATGACAATCTGATGATTTTCGACATTGTAACCAGAACTAACAAAAGTCTGAACAGAATTAGTTTTTACTGACGCTGGAATCACACGATTTTCTAACAATGCTTTACCATCAATACTTGTTAGTGTCGGTGCATCCTTTTTCAGCCCACCAGTGACAATTAAAGTGCTTTCAGCCATCCCGTAACAAGGGTAAAAACTACTAGCACGAAAACCACATGATGCAAACATCTCTGCAAACTTGGTCAAAGTTTCAGCACGAATTGGTTCTGCACCATTAAAAGCGACTTCCCAACTACTTAAATCAAGGGTTTCTCGTTGTTCTGGTGTAATTTTACGCACACATAAATCATAGGCAAAATTTGGTCCACCACTGGTAGTAGCTTTATAGCGAGAAATTGCTGCTAACCATTGAAAAGGCTTTTGTAAAAAATCCACAGGTGACATCAGTGCAACCGGAAAACCACCATAAAGAGGTTGGAGAATTCCACCAATTAATCCCATATCATGATAGGAAGGCAACCAAATCACACCTTGACTGTGGGATGAATGACCAAAACACCGATGAATTGCAGCTAAATTGGCTAATAGGTTGCCGTGGCTAACCATAACACCTTTTGGCATCCCCGTCGAACCAGAGGTGTATTGTAGAAAAGCGAGGGAGTCACTATCAACTTGTGACGGTTGCCATGAATTAGCTAAGAGGGTGTTAATGTTATCAGTAGCCAACCAATGCAGAGATTGTAGATTAGTTAAGTTAGGGAAATTAGTTAACTGTCCTTGAATGTTAGCGAGAACATTTGTATTTGTAAGTGCAGCAGTCGCTTCTGCATCAATTACCATCCCTTGTAAACGAGATAAAGATTTATTTTGTCTGGGTGGATAAGCAGGAACCGCAACGACTCCAGCGTATAGACAACCAAAGAAAGCAGCGATAAACTCCAATCCAGGGGGATAAAGCAGTAACACCCTGTCCCCAGAAGTTGTAATCTGTTTAAGTGTAACTGCGATCGCTCTAGCTTTTAAATCTAATTCTTGATAGGTAAAATCACTTTCTTCCTGACCATTTACTAAGAACGTAAAAGCCTGTTGTTCTGACTGATTAACTGCTCTGTAGCGCAATAATTCTACTAAATTACCAAAACTAATATCCATCGCTTTGTCCCTTAATTTATTGGTTATTGACACTTGGAATACTTATCTCAACTACAATTCCAGATTTAATTAGGAATTAGATATAACCTATATATTGGAAAACTTATCATCTTCCAACTCGCATACTTATCAAACTTTTCTATTTATAAAATGCCAGACCTTTAGTGTCGATATAGAAAAATTAAGGTATTTAGCGTCAATCAATTACTTAACTATTTTGCAATTACTGCTCACCCGCTCTATAATTACCTATCTCTGCTTATTTTCTGTTTTTTTAGTATACTTGTATTGCCATTTTCGGGTTTCCTGAAAACCTCACAGAAAAGTTAAGCAGTTTCAAGTCAATTAATCCATAACTCTTATACATCGACTTGAAAAAACATAAGTAATATTCTCAAAATTATCAACACTATTAATACGCAAAGAAGAAATATGCTACTTTCCCATCGTGCTTCTGTTTACGAAGCAAATACTCAAAAGTTAGCAATCCAATCAAATCAAGTAAAAGCAGAGGTATAAAAAAAGAGGGGGTGTCTGTGAATAAAACAAACACCCCAGGTTAGAAGATGAAATAAGAACAATCCGTGCTTTATGCAAACAAAAACTGTGCGGTATTGCCGGATGCCAGATTGAAACCCAGATTTCCTGAACTAAATCCAGATACACCGCGCAACTCAGCTAGCAACTCACCCGAACCAAATCCAGTATTGCCAGCCAGTCCATCACTCAAGCGGAAGAAGGTGCTGCTACCGTTGACCACTACATCGATCGCATCGATACCTTCAAATTGCAATAAATCGCCGCCTGCACTGATTGATAACATCACTGCCATCACCTTGGCGATATATTACTGCGATCGCGTCCCAAATACAGAGTATCATCTCCCAAACCACCAACCAGAATATCTGCACCAGTGCCACCATGAAGGGTGTCGTTACCTTCACCACTCAAACCCCAAATAATGTCATCACCACCTTGACCGTTGATGACATCATCGGAGTTGTCAAAGCCACACACATGATTATCTAAATCATTCAGAAAGGTGATTTTAATTTGTGGATTTTAAGAAAAATTAAGAGTAAATTACACCCCGATATTTTAAATTTTTCCGTGGTTGGGAAATTGTAGATATAACTTGATTTTTAATATAAAGTGCGCCACGATAAATTAGAGTTTGATCTGTTTTAATATTTTGGTTAACAACTGAACAGTTAATATTGTAAGCAACACCACGATACTTTAAGGATACTTTTGCTGCTGTTTCCTTAGATGAAGGATAATTACATTCATAGGGTAATAATTCATAATTTATTTCCATTTTTATAATCCTCAGTGTAAATGAATA